>CAJWIX010000011.1 GCA_913042175.1 uncultured Flavobacteriales bacterium | reverse complement strand
CCCTGTTAAATAGTAGAAATCTGGGTCTTGGTGGAACTCATAACTTACATCATTAGAACGTACTTTTTCAGTTCCCGCATAATAAATAGCCATGGTGGATTCTGGCATCAATGCTCTAACCTTTTTACGATTCACCTTGTGAAACGATGCAGGAAGTAAATCTTTATCGTAAATCCCTAAGGAGTCTACATTACTTTCATATCTAAACCCAGCAGCTAATTCCTGAGATTGAGAAATTAGAAAAACAAAAACAAAAAAGAAGAGTAAAACAATGCGCATAAAAAAAGCCTTACTACTAATGTAATAAGGCTTTTAGAATTGAGAAAATCTTTTTTTATAAATGTCCTTGTGCCTTGGCCTCAGCTAGTACGGCAGAAATTCCTTTTTTATTGATGTTCCTTATTGCAGAAGTAGAAACCTTAAGAGTAATCCACTTATCTTCTTCTGGGATGTAGAATTTCTTCGTTTGTAAGTTTGGATAAAACTTTCTTTTTGTCTTCTTATTTGAGTGAGATACGTTGTTCCCAGCTACCACTTTCTTTCCTGTTATTTGACAAACTCTTGACATCTTTTCTTATTTTGAGGTGCAAATTAAATTCATTTTAACGGGATAAACAAATAATTAAACCAATTTTCAACGCTTCTTTTTTTGTTGTTGTTTGGCTATGTCTTCCATACGTTGTTGAAATTTGGACTTTTTCTTTGGCTTTTTCTTATTCTGTTCAATTTGAGTACGAATTTTATCTTCATCTACCATGTATTTCTTAATACCCCACATAATACCCATATTCATTAAGTTTCCGCATAGATAATAATAACTCAAACCAGATGAATAGGTGTTAAAAAAGAAGAGCATCATGATTGGAAACATATACATGATAATTTTCATATTCGGCATGCCTGGACCCGTTGGAGTCATTTGATTACTGTTCATCATAGTATAAAATAATGTTGAAGCAGCCATCAACAAGGTAAATAAGCTAATGTGATCTCCATAAAATGGAATTTCGAATCCTAAATCAAGAATAGAATCAAAAGAACTTAAATCTTCGGCCCATAAAAATCCCTGATGTCTTAGGTCTAAACTCGCTGGGAAATAACGGAAAACCGCAAAAAGAATCGGCATTTGGATAATGACTGGTATACATCCTGCCATGGGATTTACTCCAGTTTGACGATATAATGCCATGGTTTCTTGCTGCTTCTTCATAGAGGCATTTTTATCTGTTTTGCCCTCATATTTACTATTGAGTTTGGTGATTTCAGGCTTAAGCACTTTCATCTTAGCAGATGAAACATAGTTTTTATAAGTCAAAGGCATAATGATAATCTTCACAAAAAGGGTCAATAATAATATGGCTAAACCATAACCTAACCCCCATGTTTTAATCCAATTAAAGATTGGACCTATCATGAATTTATTTACCCATCCAAAAACACCCCATCCAAGGTTTACAATGTCTTCCATTTCATTGTTGTATGATGAGAGAACATCATAATCATTTGGACCAAAATAAAATTTAAGCGGAACTTTTTCATCTGCTGGAAGTTCAACAGTAGTGAGATATTCGATAGTGTAGTCTTCGCTTTCAAGTTGCCTTTGTCTCATTTTTCCACTGGTAAAACCATCATCTTCACTAATTAAAATTGAGGAAAAGAATTTATGTTTAAAAGCAATCCAGTTCATGGAGCCTTTAATGTCTTCTTCCTTATCAGAACGTTCACTTAAATAATCTCTTCCTTCACCAAAGTAACGGTACATAATAGAGCAAATCATTCGCTCATCATCAGCCAGCTTTTCAGTTGAAAGGCCCAGCATATTCCAAGTTAAATCAACTTGAGGTCCTAGTTCATCTTCTGGCACATGAAAATCAATATTAAAATCAACATCATATTTTCCTTTTGAAAGGCCATAATAGAATTCAATATATTTATCAGAACTTCCCGCACTAGCTCTTAGAATTAAAGAACTATCTGTTTTTTGATGAACAGAGAAAAACAAATCTTTTGTGTATACAAGATTGGAGTTGTCTATATCTTCTAGAGTCAAAGACATGCTAGACGTTTTCTTCTCAAAAAGAGCTAAAGGATTTTCAATTTCGTTAACAAAATCGTGATGTGTTTTGTACTTATATTGACCCTCATCATTTTTCTCCACCATTTTAGCCTCACTGACCCCTCCTCCTTTTGTAGAAATTGACAAACTAATTTTATCGTTTTCTATAATAACATCTTCTTCAATGCCTTTACCAGCCTGATAAAAAATACCAAACTCATTGATTAACTTATCTTTTTCTTTTTGTTCTAATAATTGAGCTGCAATTAAACTATCTTCTTGAGATATTTCTTGTTTTACGGTATCAATACTAACTTCTGAGTCAACTAAATTATTGGTGTCTAGTTTTTCTACAACCTCTTCTTTTGTGTTTTGAACAATTGGCTCTTCTTTAGGCTGTTCGGTTGGCCTGTTCAACATGAAGAAAGCTATCATTACTGCTCCTATCAAAATTAATCCGGTTGTTGTGTTTTTATCCATTCCTAAAAATTTCAGAGGACAAATATATTTTTTCTAAAGGAACTATCCTCGAATGTTAACAAATATTAGATTTGAATAGTTACTAACAAATAAAGTCGGTTAATAACTTTGTGAATAATCCAAAACTCATCATTTAGCTTTATGAGGTTCCATAAGATATTTTTGTGATAACCAAAAAATGCAGATGTTTACTTCACTTTTTGTAAAGAAAAAATTATCTCACAAACAAATTGCCTTCAAATTTGTTCACCATACTTTGCAAATTATTGACGAAACTTATGGTGACTTTTTGGATGCTATATTTTACGATCCAGAACTCACTGAACATCCTAAATTAGACTATAAAGATCCAACGAAATTATCTTTTATTATAATAGCTGGTAATATGAAGTATTTTGAACAGATATTACCTGCATATGAGGAAAATAATTTGTGTCAAGCAATTATTGAAGAAATGGCGTCTGTTTATGAAGTTAGCTTTCATGAGATGCAAGCTAAACTAGAAAAATATTCTTCATTTATATCAAGGGTAAATCACCCATCTAAAAACATTCTTTATGGAATGTCAAAAGCAGTTTTTTTTAAATTTAAACTTGGACAATTTCAAGAAGATTACTTTGCACAACTAAATACGCCTAATCCAATTTTCTTAAAGCGTATTGATAATCTTATTGAAAACTATATCTGGGATTGGAAATCCTTTTTTGACAAAACAAAAATTATACTTTAATCCTAAAAGTTAAATTTTTCCTTAGCCATCTTTGATACGTCATTTCCAATAGCTAAAGAAGCAGTTGCAGCAGGTGATGGAGCGTTTAAAACATGGATACTTTGGTGTCCATATTCAATTCTAAAGTCGTCTCTCGTGTCACCATCTTGACCCAATAAAAGTGCTCTAACACCAGCTCTTCCAGGTTTAATGTCTTCCATTTTTAATGATGGTATTAACTTTTGCAATGTTTTTAAAAATAGGTTTTTAGAAAATGCTCTTCTATATTCATTAATCCCATAACTGGCATTTTTCATAAACAACTTCCATGTACCACCATAAGTTAGAGCATCATAGGTATCTTTTAAACTAAAGTCAGTTTTTCCATAACCTTCTCTTTTAAAACTAAATACTGCATTTGGACCACACTCTATATCTCCGTTGACCATTCTGGTGAAGTGAACACCTAAAAAAGGAAATTGCGGATCAGGTACTGGATAGATTAAATTTCTCACTTTGTGTTTTGCATGATCCTCTAACTCATAATAATCTCCTCTAAAACCTACCACTCTTTCATTCAATTGAACATCATCTGCTTTGGCCAACCTATCAGCTTGCAAACCAGCACAAACAATAAGGTATTTAGACTTAATTATTTTATCCTTACAATGAATAACTTTATGATTTTCAAGTTGCTGTATATCAATCACTTCACTTGATGTATAGCATCTACTATGAGAATTTAATCCTGTAGCAACTTGAAGCATTTTATTGGTAGCCCCTACAAAATCAATAATTCCTGTGCACGGCACCCAAATACCCGCAACTCCATTAACATGTGGTTCAATTTCTTTAATTTTATGAACATCAATCCGCTCAACTCCTTCAATTTTATTTTCTAAACCATTTTTAAGGATTTTTTCTAGGAAGGGTAATTCTTTTTGATCAGTAGCCACCACTACCTTTCCACAAACATCGTGATTGACATTATATTTTTTTGCAAAGTCAACCAACTCATGTCTTCCGTTAACACAATTTTCTGCCTTTTTTGACCCAGGTGTATAATATAATCCTGAGTGAATAACTCCAGAATTATTCCCTGTTTGGTGCTGAGCAAGGGAAGATTCCTTTTCCAATAAAACTATTTTTTGATCTGGAAATTTTCTTTGTAGTTGATAAAATGTAGCTGAACCTACAATACCACCACCAATAATTGTTATGTCAAAATGTTCTTCAGTCATTATTGATTTCTACTTCTTTTTTAGGTACAAAATACAATAGGATTAAACCAGCCGTAAAAAAAGTTATAAGTGCCAAAACAGAATTTCTCATGTTTCCAGTCAGCTGATGAATAAATCCAAATGAAAACATACCAATAACAATTCCTAACTTTTCTGAAATATCATAAAATGAAAAGAAAGAAGAGGTGTCTTTAGTTTCATGTGGTATATATTTTGAATAAGTACTTCTTGAAATAGACTGACTACCTCCCATGACTAAACCTACAAAACCTGCCACACAATAAAATTCGAAAGGTTCATGAACGAAAAAAGCGCAAAAACAAAGTAATATCCATAAAATAACAGATGTCTTTAGCGCAAATAAATTGCCTTTAATTGTTGAAATTTTGGAGATTAAATAGGCACCTGGAATGGCAATCAGTTGGATTAATAAAATACTTACAATTAATCCCATTTTTGCTTTTAATGCTCCTTCTTCACCCTCTCCCCAATTTATTTCTTCTGCACCAAAATATACAGCTACTAACATAATAGTTTGAATAGCCATACTGTATACAAAAAAGGAATAAATAAATCTTTTTAATCGTTTTGTTAAAACAACATAGGACCATACTTTTTTTAACTCTTTAACACCTCTTGAATAAGTTGTCTTATCATTTAGCACAATCTTGTTACCCTTCGGCAAACGTTTAAACGTAACATGGCTAAAGCCAAACCACCAAAACCCTGTTAAAGCAAAACACAATCTTGTATAAAAGCTCCTATCTTCTGCTGGAGTTAAAAAAATTAATCCTAAACATGTAAGCAATAATATGACAGCTCCTAAATACCCCATAGAAAACCCCTTTGCAGAGAGCTTATCATGATCTTTTTCATCTGCAATTTCTGGTAAAAAGGCATTGTAAAAGACCAAACTACTCCAGAATCCGATTCCAGCCATCACGTATATAAACAGACTTATTTCAATATAATTAATATTAAAAAAAGAAAGCATGATACATGAAAATGACCCCAAGTAGCAAAAGAATCTAAGAAATGCTCTCTTATTTCCAGAAGAATCTGCAATTCCAGTTAACACAGGCAACAACAATACCAATAGAAAAAAGTAAGCTGAACTCAGAATAGTTATTAAAGCAGTATTGATGAACCTGTAACCAAAAAAGTCAATGTATTTTTTTCCATCAATAATTTCATGTACGGCATATCCTTCAAAAAAAATAGGGAAAATAGCCGTTGTTATTACTAAGGGGTAGACTGAATTAGCCCAATCATAAAAAGTCCAAGCATTCTGAACTTTTTTATTGTTCTTGATTTCCAATTTACTTGGTAATGATAAATTCTACTCTTCTGTTTTTAGCTAAACTCAACATACTTAGCCCAGGAGCTGCCGGCTGATCTGAGCCCGCATCCATGGTAGTTAATCTATCAGATGAAATCCCCTTTCTAACTAAATAATCCTTAACTGATTTAGCTCTATAATTACCCAAATTTATTAAAAGCTCATTTTCAGGATCATTCTTAATTGCTTCAGATTCTTTTTTATCTGAATGTCCATTAAGTTGTAATTTTAGTTCTTTATTCTCTGTTAAAAGCAGCGCAAGTTTATCTAATGATTTTTTAAACATATCATCAATTTTTGCAGTTTCAACATCAAAATAAATTGTATGTCGTTTTAAACGTTCTTCGATAGTAAGCTCTTCACCATTGTCAGCAAAATCCCTGTGGTATACTATAGATTCACGCTGCTTTTTAGTACCCATCATACAGTCACAATCTGACGGGTTTTCAATCATAAAAACTTCAACTTGATCAATGTAGTAATAAGCCAAGGGTTTCTGAGTGCCTTGAAAATTAGCTAGTTTTTTTAACTTTTGATACTTTGTGTCTTTGTTGTTGAAGAAGTTACCTATGGTAATATATTTCTCCTTACCATTTGCCCTAAACGTACCACAAACAGTCTCCCAATTGTACCTTGCATTATAAATTTTATTGGTAGCGTTTTTTACAACATTGGAAAATTCTTTACGATTATTAAAGATGATATCTCCCTTAGTATCTAAAACCAATGGATCAACACCTATATGTGCTGTAATATTATTGATGGCATATTTACTTAAATCTGATAGACTAACATGAAATTTCACACAATAGTCTAAGCCACCCGTTAATTGATTAGTCAGTGGTGCTTGGACATATGTTCTAGGAGTTTTGTTATTGTAACTGTAAGCTACAATACCAGCATAGTTATCCCCATCTTTAGGATGTTCTTTACCATAAATATTTACAGGTGCACCAATGGCTCCTTCCTTTTTCGTAGAGAATAAATCCGCATTCAATGCTGTAGGGGAATTCCAATCCTTTGCAGCATTTATTTGTTTTAATTTTTTGAGCTTTCCATCTAGACTTTCAAAACTTGAATTTGGAACAAGGTTATTTTGATCTTGACCAAATGAAAAAACAGATAAAAAGCAAAATAAGATCGTAACTAGATTATTATGGTTCATAATTATTTTTTAATTGTGGGATTTTACCGATTCAATAAAACATTTTACGTGATCTGGATTTATATCTGGATAAACTCCATGGCCCAAATTAGCAATATGTCTGTGGTTAGCAAAAGAATTTAGCATTTCTTTGGTTTTTTGCCTTATTAAAGAAAAATCTCCATAAAGTACACATGGATCTAAATTTCCTTGCAAGGTTTTAGTATTACTAAAAATATTAACAGCGTTCGAAACATTCATATTCCAATCTAATCCTATTGTTTCGCATTTCAAATTTTTCATGTTTTCTAAAGCAAAAAATGCTCCCTTTGCAAAAACGGTTAAGGGCACTTCTTTAATAGCATCACAAATCTGATTGACATATTTCATGCCAAACTCTAAGTATTGATCATGAGTTAGTATCCCAGCCCAGGAATCAAATAACTGTACAATATCAGCACCAGCAGAAATTTGAGCTTTAAGGTAGGCAATAGTAGTATCTGTAATTAACTGCAATAACTGATGTGAAGTTTCTGGATTTCTGTATAAAAATGCTTTTGCATTACTGAATGTTTTTGAGCCTTGCCCTTCAATCATATAAGCAAAAATTGTCCACGGAGCACCAGCAAAACCAATCAAAGGAACTCGACCATTAAGCTCTCTTTTGGTAATTTTTATTGCTTCTGTTACATACCAAAGTTTTTCATCAACATCAGGCACTTTTATATTTAGCAAATCTTCAGCTGAACGAATAGTCTTAGGAAAATAAGGACCTTTTTTCTCAACCATCTCATAAGATAAACCCATTGCTTCAGGAACAACTAAAATATCAGAAAATATAATTGCAGCATCAACATCCAAAATATCAACTGGTTGAATTGTTACTTCTGCTGCTAAATGAGGGGTTTCAACTAATTCTTTAAACCCACTTAAAGCATTTCTAATTTTTCTATATTCTGGAAGAATTCGACCAGCTTGTCTCATTAGCCAAACTGGTGTTCTTTCAACTTTTTGGCCATTAGCTGCCCTAATTAAAAGATCATTCGCTAATTTCATAGTGCAAATGTATAAAAGACAACAAATAAGTTCCCCCATTTATCTAAATACCATCACATATATTTTATTGGGGCTAATTTTTATGCTTTTGATGCCAAAAATTAATGGGCAAAACAACTTAGACCATCACTCTGATTCTATTGCTGTAATAACTACTTATACTAATCAAGAAGTAAGAGGAATTCTGATTAAAGAAAATAGACAATTTATAACCATTGAAACTGCAAATGAGGAGAGAACCTTTAATAAAAATGAAGTTAGGCATATCAGATACATCACCAGAAATGAAATATTTAATACTAAGGAATTTGAAAACCCCAACCCCAATTACACTCGATACTGTTTTATGCCTTCATCCTTCATAAATAAACCAGCTGAATTTAGCACTTCATCACATTATTTTGTAACTGCAAATTCCAAAATTGGATTGCATAAAAATGTTGAATTTTCTGTAGGGAATTTCTTGTTATTTAATCTTTTTTCAAGTCTTACTTTTTCAAAAAATATAACCAACCACTTTTTGGGCAGAAGATCATTAACAGCTGCTGGATCAATAATGGGAAATTATTTAATTGATGTAAATAATAACCCAAATAATCTAAATGGTTGGGGAGGAATAGGAAGAATTACATTAGGAAATGAGTACAGAAATTCCTCATTGGGATTTATTGGCTATAATATGAACCTATTTGGTGGTTTTTTTTATGGTGGATATTTAGGAAGTCAAATTAAAATAAAGGAAAGATTTACCATTGCAGGTGAAAGTGTTGGACTAACTTTTGATAACGTTCAGTACTTGTTTCTAAATAGTATTATCTTAAACTGGATAAGGAACAGTAGCGAAGATTGGAGTGTTGGCGTAATTTACGTTGGAACTAATGTGCAAAACGGCATAATAAACATTAATAATAATGCATTAGTTGTTCCGTATGTTGGATTTCAAAGAAGGTTTTAATTAGAAAGAATAACAAATCCTTTTAACTCTTTATATTCTCCACTCTGAATGTCTTTCAGGTTAATTTTCCAAAGATAATTTCCACTGGGGACATAATCACCTTTGAATTTACCATCCCAATGAACTAAAGGGTCTTTTGTTTGGAATATCATTTCTCCCCATCTATTGTAAACTTGGAAATCATAATTATTAGGATCAATTTTATCACCAACTGGATAAAACTCATCATTTAAACCATCTCCATCAGGTGTAAATGTATTGGGTAAGAATAAGGCAAACTGTCCTTCTACTATTTGGTAATTGTATGCCGTATCAGTACATCCATGTTGGTTTTCAACGATTAGTTCAACTAAGTAGGCATATTCTTCTTGATCTGGAAAATTAAATGTTGGATTTTGATCAAAACTACTTCCTAATATATTCATAGAACTATCCATAAAGTTCCACTCAAATAAAACAGCACCTACTGAAGTATCCATAAATTGAACTGAAGGTGTTAATACAGAAACTGGATTTGGAACAGAAAGGAAACCAGCAACTGGATAGTCAAATGCTTCTATAAAGCTAAAAAATGTAGTATCATTTACACAACCTTCTGGTGATGTAACTTCAAGGGAGACATCGAAAAGACCTGGTGTATTATAAATAGTACTAACAGTATCTGTATTAGTAGAAGTCAATCCATTTCCTAAGTTCCAGTTACAAGTTTGGACATTAGATGATAAAGTATTATTTGTAAATTGAACTTCTACAGGAAAGCACCCATCAAAGTTATTGGCATCAAACAAAACTGTTGGAAGGTCATGCCAATCAACCAATATAGAATCAGTTTTTGAAGGAGTTTCACAATTATCCTCAACAGTTACATAATAATGGGTGTATGCATCAATCGGAACAGGATAAATAGTCGAACCAGTTCCTGAAGGTATTGAAGAAATAGAATTCCCATTATCATCAACCCAATTGTAAATGTAAGGACCACCATTGCCACCAGTTGCATTGGCTAAAGCAAAAGCCGAATCATATGGACATATGGTAGTATCATTATAAACAGATAATAAAATTGGAGGATTAAGCGCAACAAGTACTGAGTCTTGATCTGAAACGCAATTGGCAGAATCAATTACATTGACTTTATAATACTGAGAATATGTAGGTGATACTTGATGAGGCCCATTTCCTGATAAACCAACCCAATTATAAGAGTAAGGTTGAGTACCTCCAGAAGCTGAGGCACTTATAGTAGCCGTCCCATCCAAACATATTATGGTATCACTACTCATATTTAAAACAATAGGAATACCATCAGGTATAGTGATCATCGTATCAGCATAACAACCTGTTGTATCTAAAGATCTTATGATATAATCACCAGCCGATAAACTATCAAAAAAGAAGTTGGTGGTAACATTACTATCAACAGCATAAAGATTTATACCAAAACCATCAAGCAATTGAAAAATCCAAGGTGGCCCATCGGTTCCTCCAGGTATTCCAGAAACTGAGGCATCATTACCCCCATAACAAGTAAGCCCATCAATTGTCGGAATAGGTTTATCACAAGTGTCACAAATTACAGTGATTAAAATACTAGCTGTATCAGTACAACCGCCATTTAAATCAGTAGCAACTACAGAATACTGTGTGGTTACCATAGGTAATGCTAAAGGGTTTTGAACAGTATCACTACTTAAAAAGGATGGCGGAGTCCATTGAAAAGTAAAATTAGCTGGGTCAGGTGTAGTAGGACATGTTTTAAACTGGGTTACAGGTCGATTAGTAGAATTAGTAAAAGTAGAAGTAAAAGGACATGCAGGAGTGACATCACTTCGATAATACAACACTGAATTATAGTTAGTTACATGGTATGGAGTAGACCAATTTCTTGTATAGTTTGAACTTAAGTTGTCATAACAAATTTCCACAACTAAATTCGAAATACCATCCCACTCATAAGCTGTGGTTAATTGGAAAGTATTCCACCCCAAATTAACAATGATGTTTTGTGGTGAAAAAACTTGAGTTAATCCTTGTTGCCAATTGGCTAATGTTGATTGGCCCGTGCAACCCATACTTATTGAAAAGCTGTTGAAGTTGTTTGTTGCTGTATTTTGAGCAGTAGTTTCCCAAGCAATTTCAGTTATTTTTCCACCTGAAATACCTGCAGCTTGAAGTTCAGATGCTCTGAATAAAAATTGATGTTTGGCGTTTTTGTACCAGTTGCCAAATGGTGCAGGAAAAACAGTATTGGAATTTGTTCCCATGTTTGTTCCAACAATATTCGTTGAAGATGGTGCAGAACATGCTGTAGAACCACTAGGACCACAAACCGCTGGAATACCTCCACCTAAATCAACGTTCATAAAAACAGAATCTCCACACAAAATATTGGTATCACTAGCTGTAAGCGTTATGTCTGGTGAATAAGATGGTACCACATCAATAGTTAACGTATCTACCTTAACACATCCCAAAGCACTTGTAATAGTAACTTCATAGTCAAACAAGCCAGGCATAGACGAGCTAAAAGTAGGGTTGCTAATGGCGTTATTATTTAGATTAGCTGAGGGTTGCCAATCATAGGTGTAGCTTCCACTAGGTGTTGGAACAGCGTTAAAATCTATGGTTGAATTAAGACAGGTTGAAGAACCTGTTTGAGTTAAGGAGTAATTAAAATCTGGTACTACTGTAACCTCAACAGTATCAATATTTGTACAACCACCAGCTAAATTACTTACGACTTGATATGTGGTTGTAAATGCAGGATTTGCTACAGGGTTAGGGCAATTATTACAAGAAAAATTATTTCCAATGCTTATGGGGTCTCCAGAAAGAACAGTCCAGTTAAAATTGGATCCACCAGTAGCTAATAATTGTGTTCCTACACCTTGACACATGGTAACATTTTGGCCTGCGTATGTACTTGTTATCACAGTTACTCCAACTGCAGCAGAAGTAATTCCAACAATTGGACAAGCATTATCATTAACATCAATACTAATTGTTGAAAATGGATTTGTTCCTGGGGCAATAGTAAAACAGAATGTAGCTGTTGCAGGTGTAAAATAAGAATTTTGAGTCATTACAGCTCCTGGGAATAACTGCCCAATATTTGAAGCTATATAGATAGAATCTCCTGGATTATCTGTAAATGTTACATCAAAACAAACACTATCCCCTTCACAAACCTGAATATCAAATGGTCCAGTTAAAACTCCAGTGCTGTTAAAATTGGTAATACCGCCCGTTGGTGGTGCTGGGTTAATGTTAGTACAACCTGCTACATTAATTATTTCAAATTGAAAATCTTGAATAATACTTCCTACTAAGTTACCAGCTGCATCAAATTCTTCAATTAAAACTGCTACAACATAATTACCAGTAGCATTAGGAGTAAAGGTAATTTCACCAGTATTTGGGTCAATATTGATACCAGGAATTGGAACAGTACCAGAAAAACCACCCTGATAGGGAGCAGTTGTAGTTGGTCCAGTCATGGCATTTATTAAGGAATAATAAAGGGAATCTCCGTCAGGTTCGTAAACCCCAAAGTTATATATCACAGGTTGATTAATACAGTAGTATGGGATAGGTTGAGAAGTAATTACAGGAGATGAGTTATCAGGGGCTGTATTACTATTTAATACAGATTCCCAGTAATAATCGTTACCTGTTCCTGTAAGGTTATTAGAACTATTTCTACAACAATCTTCAAAAGCAAAAGTCCAACTATTGCAAGTTCCTGGTAGTGTAATCGTGTCTTGCCATACATGCATATATACACCTGGTAGAGAACCTCCATTGCATTCACTTAGAGGTAATGAACTTGCACATAACTGAGAAACTTCTTGTTGAAAAATAATATTAGGCAATTGAATAGTTGCAGGGAAAGGAATTCCACAATTATTGTATACATCAATTGACTCAGGGAAATTGGAATAAAAAGCAGTTCCACAATCTTCAAAAACAGTTAGTGTAATGACAAATGTATTTGGTCCAACATTTTCATAAGAAATATTTCCACCTGGAACGTGAGAAGCTTTAGCACTTAAAAACGTACAAAACAAAAAGACGATTGTGAAAATGAAGCTTTTAAAAGAATTACCCATTTTGGTAAAATTAAATGATTTAAACTAATTACACAACGTGGAAATTAGTTAAGGTTGCCAAAGTGCTATGACTTTTTTGAATTTGATAGTTCTTTACCTATAAAAGTACCTTCTATGATTTGCTGTTGAAAGTCTTTCATACCACCTGGTGTATGTGGAACCATTACAGTGTTGTTATTTTCATTCGCACCTATAGCAGTTAAAGTATCAAAATATTGGGTCATCAAAACAAATTGCATGATTTCTTGTGGATCTACTTCTTGAAGTGCTTTTTGAAAATCTTCTACAGATTCTTTAAAACCTCTTACAATTTCTAGCCTTTGCTGTGCTATACCCTCCCCAGATAATCTTTTTGAATCAGCTTCTGCTTCTGCTCTTTTGACAATTCTAATTTTTTCCGCTTCAGCTTCTTGAATAGCCGCTTCTTTTTCTCTTGTTGCTGCGTTAATTTTATTCATTGATGCTTTTACAAGCTCATCTGGATTAATATCTGTAATTAATGTTTTTACAATTTTATAGCCATACTGTTCCATTTGTGCAGAAATATTATCCCTTACTGCAATAGCTATATCATCTTTTCTAGCAAAAACATCATCCAAAGGTAACTTAGGCACTTCAGCACGAACCTCATCAAATATGTAAGAAGCAATTTGACCGTGTGGGTCATCTAATTCATAAAATGCTTCATAAACTTTATTGCCAATAATTCGGTATTGTACTGATATTTTAAGAATGACAAATACATCATCATTTGTTTTAGTTTCTACATCAACGTCTAATTGCTGAATTCTTAAATTTTCCTTAGACGCGACAGACTCAATTATAGGTATTCTCAATTTAAAGCCCGGCTGAGCAATTCTATTAAATTTACCCAATCTTTGAATTACCCAAGACTGTCTTTCCGGGATAATCATAATAGATCTTATTAGGAAATAAAAGGCAATAACATAAATAATTATGTTAAAAATGTTCATTGTATACATCATGTTATAATTTTCCATTAAGATACTTAATATTAAGGATTTATAACGCTTTCTGAGTGGTTTTTATAATCCTCAATGTTATCAAATTGTTCATTATCAATAACCATTTCATCATTATCTCTAACTTGACCCAAATGATAAAAAGGAACATGGTGGTTTTGACAAATTGATTTTAAAGAATCTACATTATCCTTTTTTAGAGAAACAACTACCCTTCCTTGAGATTCGCCAAACAAAAAAGCGTCCTTTCTAATTTCACTTGAGGTTGATATAGAGCATCCATAGTTCCCATTCATACCCATTTCAACAAGAGTGACAAACAAACCACCATCAGCACAATCATGAGCAGCATTTACAGTCCTTTCAGCAATCATTTCAGCAATACATTTATGCAATTGATGCTCTTCCTCTAAGTTGAAATATGGTGCAGGAGATGCTTCAACACCATGATATTTAACCAAATACTCTGAAGACGAAATGTCATTAACCAATTTTCCAATTAAAAATATTTCATCCCCAGCCGATTTAAAATCTAAGCTCATAATATTTCTTACATCATCTAAAATTCCAATCATTCCAATGGTAGGAGTTGGAAAAACAGGTACTTCTTTTCCATCAATAACAGATTGATTATAAAAACTAACATTACCACCAGTTACAGGTGTTGAAAATTGCTCACATGCCTTTGACATTCCTTTGATGGCTCCTACAAATTGCCAATAAGATTCAGGGTGGTATGGATTTCCAAAATTTAAACAGTTTGTAACTGCGGATGGAGCTCCTCCACTTACTACTATATTTCTTGCAGCTTCTGATACTGCAATTGCAGTTCCAGTTTCAGGATCTGCATTTACATACCTAGAGTTACAATCAACAGACATCGCAATTCCTTTGGAAGTTCCTTTAACTAATGCAACACCAGCGTCTGATGGATGATTTGTTGATATATTATTTGTACCAACCATACTGTCATATTGTTCATAAACCCACCTTTTAGAAGCTATATTGGGTTGTTGAAAAAGAAACTTAGCCACATCTTTTAAATTTTCAGGCTCAACAACTGAATCAATTTTGAATTGTTTGTAAGTTTTAAAATATGCTGGTTCGCTATATGCTCTATCATAAATTGGGGCTCCTCCACCAAGCACAAGGGAAGAAGGAGGCACTTGGGCAACTAATTCACCATTTTGATAAAAATTCAATTCATCTTTATCTGTTACAACACCAATTTGCTCACAATTTAAGTCCCACTTATCAAAAATTTCTTTTACCTGCTCTTCTTTGCCTTTTTGAACTACTACCAACATTCTTTCTTGAGATTCTGACAATAATATTTCCCAATCTTTCATTCCCTGCTGTCTAGTAGGAACTTTATCTAAATCTATATCCATCCCAACATCTCCCGCTGCGCTCATTTCAGAAGTTGAACATGTAATTCCAGCTGCACCCATATCTTGCATACCCACAATTATATCCGTCTTAGCTAATTCAAGACTTGCTTCTAACAATAGTTTTTCTTGAAAAGGATCTCCAACTTGAACTGCTGGAAGATCATCCATAGAATCTTCGGTTATGTCCTTTGAGGCAAAAGCAGCGCCATGAATACCATCTTTTCCAGTAGATGAACCTACTATGAAAACTGGATTACCCGGACCGGAAGATTTAGCAGATATTAAATGATCTGTATTCATGATACCAGCTGAAAATGCATTTACCAATGGATTTTGATCGTAACTTTTATCAAAAAATACCTCACCAGATAAAACTGGCACACCAAATGAATTACCATAATCTCCAATACCTTTAACTACTCCTTTTAACAACCACTTTGTTCGATCATTGGTATATTCTCCAAATCGCAATGAATTCATTTGAGCGATAGGACGAGCTCCCATAGTAAAAATATCTCTATTTATTCCTCCAACACCTGTAGCAGCACCTTGATAAGGTTCTAAAGCGCTTGGATGATTATGTGATTCAATTTTAAAAGCACATGCTAATCCATCTCCAATATCTACTAAACCTGCATTCTCTTCTCCAGCTTTAACTAACATATGTGGACCATCTTTGGGTAAAGTCTTCAACCATTTAATCGAGTTCTTGTAAGAACAATGTTCAGACCACATTACAGAATAAATGCTAAGCTCCGTGAAATTTGGTTTTCTTTCTAGTATATCACATATCTGATTATATTCTTCCTCAAGAAGTCCCAATTCCTTGGCTTGTTCTACAGTAGCAGTTTTACTCATTAGATAAAATTTTAAAAAAATTGATGCAAAAATAACCAAAGTTATATCAGTAGCACTTAAATTTTACATCATTTACTAACATATGTCATAGGTTTTCAATTAATTTACTATGATTACTTTTTAAGAAACATTGATTATCACTTTAACATACCTTTTATTATGCTTTATTTTAATAAACAAATGGAAGCTTTTTAGATTTAATAAAATCTCCAAAATTCATGTTAATATGGCTTTTTTAGCCAAACTTATTGGTGCCCTATGCCTTTATTATTTATACACTGAATATTACAGAGAAAGACAAACGGCAGATATCTTTAAGTTTTATGATGATAGTAGAGCATTATCAGCTGTTTTTTTTAGTAATACCTTAGATTATTTTAAGATAATTATTGGGTATTACGAAAAAGAGTTTTTCTACGATTATTTTATAAATATGAACCATTGGGACAATTCTTATGAATCTGTCATCACTAATGAATCTAGAGTCGTAATTAAACTAAGTTCCATTTTTAATATTATAAACAACAATGTATATGCAGTAAATGTATTATTGTTTACGTTAATTGGTTTTATTGGAAATATTCTAATACTAAAAGCTATAGATAGAATTCACCCAATGAAACATTTTTTCTATGTGTTTTGGTCTATAATGTTGTTCCCTTCCATATTCTTATGGACTTCAGGTATTTTAAAAGAACCCATTATATTTTTTGGATTGGGATTATTATTTTATGGTATTGGAAACTACTACCACACAAAAAAAGATTTAAAAAAACATATTTTATTCATACTAATAGGTCTAATAATTCTCCTTAAAACTAAGCTGTATATATTTTGTTGTATAGTTCCTTCAGTAGTCCTTTTAAGCCTTTGTCTTTTCTTCAAAAAAAAGGCTTCAATTATCTCACTGATTGCCTTACCAATAATTTTAGTAATTATTTCTTTTTTACATTTTTTTGAAAGTAACTATGACATCATAAATATTATATCGCTTAAACAACAAGACTTTACCAATTTAGCCACTTACAATAGGGCTGGAAGTTATTTTGAATTACCTACAATTAATAATCATTTTTTTAATTTTATCACATCACTTCCTTTAGGTTTTATCAATGGGCTTTTTAGACCCTTTCCTTTAGACATCAATAAGCTTATTCATTTCTTGCCATTTATTGAAAACATATTAATATATGGAGCATTGACTTATGCATTATATATCAAAGCAAAATCTCAAATTCAATTACATAAAAATGCAGTCGTTCTTATATTTTCAGCTATATCATTTATCATTTTACTATATACCCTAATTGGATTAACAACTCCTGTAATTGGTGCCATGGTAAGATATAAAATACCTGCAACTTTATTCTTAATCTTTATCATTTACATTTTATTCACTCATAATGAAAAAACACAAAAAGAATAATTTAAAGTTTTTAATACTTGTTGGCCTATTAGCTACTTCTTGCATTTCTAAAGAAAATGTTGATTTAATCATCCATAACGGAACAATTTATACGCTTAACGCTTATTTTGATGTAGATGAAGCCATTGCAATTAAAGAAGGAAAGATATTGGCTTCTGGGAAGAATAATCAAATTTTAAATAAATATACTTCAGCTAAAACGATTGATTTAAAAGGGAAATACGCCTATCCTGGTTTTATAGATGCACATTGTCATTTATTAAGTTTTGGACTGCAAAAACAACAAGTTGAACTTTCTTCATGCCAATCATTTGAAGAAGTCATTGAATTAATGAAAGATTTTGCAGAAAAATCAGATAATGATTGGCTAATTGGCAATGGGTGGGACCAAAATAAATGGCCCAATAAAAAATGGCCTACAAATAAAGCATTAAACGAAGCATTCCCAGATCATAATGTTGTGATCAATAGAGTTGACGGACATGCTTTGATGGCCAATGCAAAAGCCATAGCTACATCTAATATCAATATGGACACCACTGTATTTGGGGGGCATATTGAAATAATTGAGGGCAAGCCAACAGGAATTTTTGTTGATAATGCCATGGATTTAATTTTAAATCAAATTCCAGAACCCAATGAAGAATTAAAAAAATCAGCGCTTATTGAAGCCCAAAAAAATTGCTTCGCTAAGGGCCTTACTACAGTGGATATTGCTGGATTAATTAAAGAAGACATTGAACTCATAGATAAACTTCACAAAACAGACGAGCTGGAAATAAAAACCTACATTATGTTATCAGATAATGAAGAGAATTTTCAGCATTATGTATTTGAAAAAAATGCTCCTTATAAAAGCAATAAAATGACTATTTCTTCCTTTAAATTTTTTGCAGATGGTTCTTTAGGATCAAGGGGAGCATGTTTAATTAAGCCTTACCAAGACAATAAAAATACCCATGGACAATTACTACAAAATATTGCCAATTATAAATCAAAACTAAACACACTTAAAGAGTATGGTTTTCAGGCATGCACACATGCAATTGGAGATTCTGCCAATAGAATAATTAGCCATGCTTATGCAAACGCTTTAGGTGGTCAAAACGACTTAAGGTGGAGAATTGAACATGTACAATGTATTAGCCCAGAAGACATACATGTAATTAAAGAAAATAATATTATTCCATCCGTACAACCCACTCATGCAACTTCAGATTTTAGTTGGGCTATTTTAAGATTGGGCAAGGAAAGGCTAAATAATTGCTACAGATATTTTGATTTAATGAATCAAAACGGATTAATCGCGTTGGGAACTGACTTTCCAGTTGAAAAAATTAATCCAATTCATACTTTTTATGCTGCAGTTTTTAGAAAAAATTTCCAAGACAAACCTCTTGGTGGGTTTCAAGTTAATGAGGCTTTAAGTAGAATTGAAGCATTAAAAGGCATGACAATATGGGCAGCTATTGCAAATTTTGAAGAAAATGAAAAGGGAACCTTAGAAATCGATAAATGTGCTGACATTACTATTCTTAACACAGATTTATTGAATTGCGATGAAGAAAAAGTACTTAGTACTAAAGTAAGTTATACGATAGTTGATGGAGAGATTGTTTATGAAAATTAATTTTTAAGAATAATTTTCAATTCGGTTCTTCTGTTTATTTGATGCATGGCATCTTCACATTCAGCATCGTTACCACATTGATTCAAAAGCTTAGATTCTCCATAAGCTTTATAATTCATCCTATTTCTTGAAATACCATTGGTTTCGAAAAAATTGATAATTGCATTCATTCTTCTAACGGAAAGTTTCATGTTATATGATGCCGTTGCCGTTGCACTAGCGTGAGCATGGATCTGAATCTTAGACTCAGGAAATTCATTTAATGTCATCAATAAAGTATCTAGATGTGGATAATTATCTGTTCCAATTTTATAGACATTAGAAGGATAGTAAACCACATAATTTTCTATCCTTAAAGTTCTTTCCTCCTTAGCGATTTCAATTTCTTCTTGGAGTTCTTCCATGGTAGTTAAATGATATTTAGAAGAAACCAATCGTTTAAATTCGAACATTCCATATTCCCCTTTATCTAAAGTAACTAGAACACGATTATCCCTAGTTAAAATTTCAATTATTAAATCTTCATTAAAATATGCAGAACCCTCATCAATCTTAAAAATAAAATTTTCTAATAGGGGTAAATCATCTAATTTAAATCGTCCAAACTCATCTGTCTCTGAAACAAGAAGTAAATTCCCATCCATATCAAGCACCTCAAACTTTATTTTCTCATTAACTCCATCAATTGTTTTAAATAAACCTGTAATTAACATTCTTTCTTCGGAAAAAAATATATTATCTAATTCATCAGAAAACAAAGTAAGATTAGTTGTTTTATCATAGTCCAAAAGCCTGTAATTAAATATACCTGAAGGACTGTTAGTTAGCGTAGCCATTAAATGATCTACATTATTGTATATTTTCAAAAACAACTCTTGATCTTCATCCACTTTTATCATATAATTTGAACCATATGGTAATTTTTCAAAAACAAAATTTCCAAATTCATCTGTTTCTGTTTGCATCACTATGTTTCCATCCTCATCAACAAGATAAACAAGCATTTTCTTAGAAATTTGGCCTTCCTCTATCTTTTGGAACTCAATTTGACCCCTGAAGTCATAAAATCCAATATCTAAATTTATATCCCCTTCATCAATAAGGCTTAGAGTACCAACTTGATCTAATTCAAGTTTTCTAAAAATAAACTCACCTCTTTCATTGGATAGTAGCATGGTATTATCGTCATCTTCAAACAGAGTTAAAACTACCTCACCTTCAGCATTTAATTTTATGGTATATTTCTTTCCTACAGGAATGTAATCAAAGTTAAAATGCCCATTATCATCTGTTGATGTTACAGCAAATACATTACCATCATCATCAAGTAACATCACCTTCAAATTAGAAGGGGTGTCTTTTAATTTAAAGTACTCAAACTTTCCAGAAACATTTGAATAATCACTGTTAAAAATGGCTTTTTCAATCATTTCAAAAGAAAAAATATCATCATTTTCAATATTGTCTATCAAGGTGTCATTTCTATTGGATACAAAATAACCTGTAGATCCATCAACGTTAAAAACCATGGCATAATCATCTTTTTTAGAGTTTATATTTCCACCCAAATTAAAATGGTTGGACCATTGTCCAGAAATATCATCAGTTGTATCTATTTTATGAGCTACAAATAAATCGTATCCACCATGTGAATCATAGCCATTTGATGAGAAGTACAAGTCTTTACCTTGTATCATGGGAAATATCTCATCTGCATCACTATTTACTCCGTCTAATGGAAGAGGGTCTGACCAAGTACCATTCGTTTTTTTGGAATAAAACAAATTTTTACCTCCATGTTTACAGGGTAAATCAGAGGCAAAAACCAATAAATCTCCTGATTTAGAAAGAGAAGGGTGTGTATAGTTATACTTTGAATTACAAAATATGAGCTTTTCCTTATCTTTTAATCTGCCATTTTCAATTTTTAAACTATAAAGTTGTAAATGCATTTTCTCATCGTGTCTAAACTTTCTTTTTACAAATTCATTTTCTACGTAAACAGCATTTTTAAAATCTTTATCAAAAGTTATTGGGCCAACATTCATGTGAGTCACTAAAAAATGATTGAAAATCTTGACCTTTTCAAATTCTACAGAGTCAACGGTTGTGAAGTTCACTGATGATCTAAATATATTATAATGTTTAGTTTCGTGCCAATCAGACATCCCATAGGTGTTTTTGTTCCATTCTCTATCTGAACAAAAAATTAATTCTGTGTTGTAAAAAACAGGTGAAATCTCCGAATAATTTGAGTTTAAACCATAGGTACTAAATACTTCAAAAATTCTTTCCTTTTTCACTCTTAAAGAATCACCTTCCACTCCAAAAACATTGCTTATGAAAGCAAAAATCAATAATGTTAATATGCATTTACGAAAAAGAGTCATCAGAAAAATCTAGGAGAAACGTTAGGTGTTTTTTTATTCATTAACTGGTCAAAACCAATGAAAACTTCATGGGAACCGGAACTTATTGTGCGAACAGCACTAAAATCATAATCATAACTGTAACCAAATCTTAATTGGTCAGTTACATTAAGTTCAAATAAACAAATCAAGTTTTTAGTAGATCTGTAGGAAAAACCAACCCATAAAACTTTTTTGAATAAGATACTTGAGTTAATATCAAAATTAATTGGATTTAAAGGAGAAAATTTAACCATAAAAGAAGGTTTAAATAAGATATTTTTGTTTATCTCATAAACACCGCCAGAAGCTAAATTAAAATACCGTTGTAATTCGAAACTCATTAAACTATCTTGTTGATTATTATTGAGCGTAAAATTGTCCTCCAATAAATGGCTTGCACTTGCCCCAGCGTAAAAAAGGTCTGTAAAGAAGTAAAGTCCAAAATCAACATTTGGTATGATGGTATTAACCATGGTATTGTTACCATAAAGCTGGTCATTGTAAAAATTTAAATCATTTTGATTATTTCTTACTGAAATAATACCACTTCTAACTCCCATGGAGAAATCTCCAAAATTGGTTTTGATATGATAAGCATATGTACCTTGAACAGATTGAATTTTAGAAGGACCTAGTTCATCCATCATAAAATTCACCCCTAAAGCCATATTCTTACGATGAAATGGAGAGTGAGCAGAAACATTTACTGTTTTTGGGGCATCTTCTAAACCAGTCCATTGACTACGGTAAAGTAATACAGAACTTAGCGCATCTCTAGACCCAGCATAAGCAGGATTAATAGTAAATTGGTTAAACATATACTGACTATACAAAGCATCAGATTGTGCAATTATAAAATTGGTAAGTCCAACAAGAATAAAAGTCAGTATGAATATGCTTTTTTTCAAATCGTTGCGAAAGTATAAAAACAGATTACAAAAATAAACTTTATAATCAACATATGTTAAACTATTCTTAAAAGTATGGCTGTTAGTTCACTTATACATCGATTTTACTAAATTTGCCCAACTTATATGATATGACGGAAGAAAATAAACACAAATTTATTGGAGAAGGATTGACATACGATGATGTTTTACTTGTCCCTGCTTACTCTGAAATTTTACCACACCAAGTATCCCTTTCTACAAACTTCTCTAGAAATATTAAAATCAACACTCCAATTGTATCTGCTGCAATGGATACTGTTACAGAACATGAATTAGCTATTTCTATAGCTCAGCAAGGAGGAATAGGAGTCATTCATAAAAATATGCCTATTGAAATGCAGGCTAAAGAAGTTAGAAAAGTAAAAAGATCTGAAAGTGGAATGATTCTAGATCCAATTACTGTTAACGAAGATGCTATTATAGATGATGCATTAAAATTAATGGCTGAATACAAAATTGGTGGTATTCCTGTTATTGACGACAGTAAACATTTGAAAGGCATTGTTACAAACAGAGACCTAAGGTTTGAAAAAGATCTGAATAAAAAAGTAAGCATGGTTATGACTAAAGATAATTTAGTCACAGCAAAAGAAGACGTAGATTTAATCAAGGCTGAAAATATTCTTCAAAAGCACAAGATTGAAAAATTACTTATCACTGATGACAACAGTCAGCTAGTTGGTCTCATTACATTTAAAGATATCATTAAAGTAAAACAACATCCATTAAGTTGTAAAGATGAATTTGGTAGACTGAGAGTTGCAGCTGCTGTAGGAGTTTCTAAGGATACATTTGAACGTATTACAGCTTTAGTTGAAGCAGGTGTAGATGCCATTGTTATTGATACGGCTCATGGACACTCTAAAGGTGTAATAAAACTACTTAAAGAAGTAAAAAAGAAATTTAAATCCCTAGATGTTGTTGTAGGAAATATCGCAACTGGTGAAGCAGCTAAAGATCTTGCTCATGCAGGTGCTGATGGCATTAAAGTAGGTATTGGACCAGGTTCAATTTGTACAACCAGAGTCATCGCTGGTGTTGGAATGCCTCAACTATCTGCTATCATTAATGTTTCCAATGCCATTAGAGATGCTGGAATCCCCATAATTGCAGATGGAGGAATAAGATTTACTGGAGACATTCCAAAAGCATTAGCTGCAGGTGCATCAAGTGTTATGATGGGTTCTATGTTTGCAGGAACAGAAGAATCTCCAGGTGAAACTATCATATATGAGGGAAGAAAATTCAAATCATATAGAGGAATGGGGTCCTTAGAAGCTATGCAGAAAGGGTCAAAGGATAGGTATTTTCAAGAAAATGAAGATGACATTAAAAAATTAGTCCCTGAAGGTATTTCTGCAAGAGTCCCATATAAAGGAACATTAAAAGAAGTGATGCACCAACTTTTAGGTGGCTTACGTGCAGGTATGGGATACTGTGGTTCAGAAAATCTGGAGGCATTAAAACAAGCCAAATTTGTTAAAATCACCCATTCTGGAATAGTAGAAAGCCATCCGCATGATGTTGCTATAACCAGAGAAGCACCAAACTACAACCTTAGATAAACAAACTAATCCATTTGATATGAAATTGACTTGGTTACTTTCAATTATATTTATTAGCTCTACATTTTTTTCTCAAGATCAGCATATACTTAGTATAAATGATCAGAAAATATATAAATCTGAGTTCGAACAGATTTATTGGAAAAATAAAAAAGAAAAACTAGCAACAAAAGAGGATCTTGATGAATACATTGAGTTATTCATCAACTTCAAATTAAAAGTTCTTGCTGCAGAAGAATTAGGTCTTGATACAGTCAAGAAATTTATCAATGAATTGAATGGATACAAAATTCAACTAGAAAAACCATACCTTATTGACACTGCTATAAATGAAGCACTAATTAAAGAAGCTTATTACAGAACCATTAACGAAGTGGAAGCTAGTCACATCATGCTTAAGGTTACAGCCACCTCAACACCAAAAGACACCTTAAAAGCATGGAAAATAATGGATTCTTTATCTAGACTATTGAAAAATCCAAATGTTTCTTTTGGTGAAGTTGCAGAAGAAATTTCTGAATGTCCATCAGGTAAAATGGATAAAGGAAACTTAGGTTACTTTAGTGCATTTAAAATGGTGTATCCATTTGAAAATGCAGCCTACAATACACCTGTTAACAAAGTTTCAAATGTGGTAAAGACAAGATTTGGTTACCACTTAGTTAAACCAAACAAATTAAGGAAAGCAAAAGGCAGAGTAAAAGTGGCACATATCATGATTGTTTGTGACAACAAAAAAGAAAATGAATGTGAAGTCGCCAAAAATAAAATTGAAACTATTTACAACAATTTAAAAAACAACGCATCCTTTGAAGAACAAGCCAAAGAATTTTCAAACGATAGAAACTCTGCACACAAGGGTGGTGAACTAGGTTGGATAAACTCTGGTGGTAATGTTTATCCATCATTTGAAAATGCCATATTTAGTCTTTCACAGAACAATGAATTTTCAGCACCATTTCAGACACCAAATGGGTGGCATATTGTAAAACGTTTAGATTACGAACCTGTTAAATCATATGATGAACTCAGGTATGAATTAAAAAATAAAATACAAAAAGATGCAAGAGCACAGAAGACCCGAAAGTCCTTTATTAACAACCTTAAAATAGCCTATAACTTAGAGGGGAATTTCAGTGCGAAAAAAATTCAATCTATTCTTAAACACAAGTCTTTTGATACAACTAATATTTTGGGAAATAAGACACCAAAAACTATATACGACATCATTATTCAATTTGCTGACCAAAAATTCACTAACCTGGAATTTATTGCATTTTTAGCTAAAACATCCAAGTACATATCCGTTTATAAGACTGATTCTGAGATGCTTGAAAAAATGTATGACCAATATTTAAATTATTCACTTATTGAGTATGAGAAAACTCAACTACCCAATAAATATCCTGAATTTAAAGCGTTACTTAAAGAATATAGAGATGGAATATTATTATTTGATATTTCTGATCAAATGATTTGGAGTAAAGCAATCAAAGACACTGCTGGATTAAAATCATTTTACGAAAAAAATAAATCTAAATGGAAGTATGATAACCGAGTTAAAGCTGAGATTTACACTTGCGATGATAAAAAAACAGCTAAAAAAATTCTTAAATTCTTAAAAAAAGAAATCAACTATGATTCTATCATGAAATTGGTTAATAATGACCAGTTAGCTGTAAAATTAAACAAGAAAACCATTGATGACTTTAAACCATATGCAACATCATATAATGATTTGAAATTAGGTCCTAACAAACCTACTTCTCAAAATGAAAAATGGATTATTCTTAATGTCATTGACAAACTTCCACAAAGAGAAAAATATTTAAACGAAGCCGAAGGAATTATTGTTTCTGCTTACCAAAACCATTTAGAAAAAGAATGGATAAATAATTTACGACAAGAAAACAAAATTGAAGTAAATTATGAATCATTATACAGCATTAAAGAAAAGCCGAAAAATTGAATTTTAAACCACTATTTTTCATATTAGGAATCTTAACCATTTTAGCCTCCTGTCAAGAGGAAAATAATGAAGTTGTAATTGTTAAAGTTCAAAATCACCAACTTTTGAAAAGTGAATTGGTAAATGAAACACCAATAAATCTAAACACTGACGATAGTTTAATTTTTGTTCAAAACTACATTCATAATTGGGTGGTTGATCATTTAATTTCAAATAAGGCTGCAGAACTTATTCCGAGTGAAGTACAAAAAGTAGAAAAGAAAATAGAAAAATATAAGTTGTCATTAATTGCTCATGAGTTTGAGCAATTTTACGTTAATAAAAGATTAGACACTAACATTAATGCTTTTGAGATCCAAGATTATTATAATAATCATCTTGATGATTTTGTGCTAAACGATTATGTAGTTAAGTGCCTTTACATCAAACTACCTAAGTCATCTAAAAAAGTTAAAGATTTTAAAAAATACTATCATATTTACAACGAAAAAATGTTGGATAATCTCCTTACATTAGCTCAGAAGGAAGCAACAACATTTTACTACAATCCAGAAGAATGGATATATTTCGATGATTTATTAAAACAAATACCTGCCCTTGAAAAGTTCACGAAAATTAATTTCATTAAAAAGAAAAAAAAGACAATATTAGAAGTGGATGATGAATTATATTTTGTGAATATTTACGATTACATTATAAAAGACGGTACATCACCAATGAGTTTTGAAAAAGATAAAATAAAAAGTATAATATTGAATCAAAGAGCAAACGAGTTGAGAAAAAAATTAAGACTCGATTTATATGATGACGCTCTCGAAAATCAATTAATTGAAAAATACTAATTGTGAAGATCGTTTTTAGCTATATCATCCTATTTTTTCAACTAACTACACTTTTTTCGCAAGAAGTGATAGATAAAGTAATTGCAGTTGTTGGAGAAAAGCCTATACTCTATTCACAAATACAAAGTCAAAAACTTCAAATTCTACAACAAGGCATGGAAGTTACTGAAGATATGGATTGTTTCCTACTAGAAGAGCTCATGTTACAACAGTTATTAATTCACCAAGCTGAAATAGACAGTATTGAAGTTACTGAAGACATGGTCAAAAGCGAACTTGATCAAAGAATTCAATATTTTTCTGCTCAAATTGGAGGCATAGATGCGTTAGAAGACTATTATGGTAAATCTGTGCAAGAAATTAAAGATGAGTTTTACATTCAAATAGAAGATAAAATGAAGGCTCAGAAAATGCAGCAAGAGATTATTGGTGAAATTGTTGTTAGCCCAAAAGAAGTTAGAAATTACTTCAATCAAATTCCCATTGACAGCATTCCATACATCAATAGTAAAGTTAAAGTTTCTCAAATTATTTTAGCACCAGAATTATCATATCAACAAAAGTTAGAAACTAAAAACAAGCTCAAAAAAATAAGAGATAGAATTTTATCCAATGAAATTTCATTTTCAGTAGCAGCTGAATTTTACTCTGATGATCCAGGAACAAAAGTTAATGGAGGCAACTTTGGGTGGGTAGACAGAGGTGATTTTGTCCCTGAATTTGATGCCATTGCTTTCACCATTCCTTTGAACACTGTTTCAGAAGTATTTGAAAGCCCATATGGTTATCATATACTATCTATTGAAAAGAGAAGAGGAGAACAATACTATGGATCTCACATCTTAATTAAAAATAAAATTTCTGATAAAGACCTTGTATCCATCAAACAAAATCTAGAAAAAATAAGTTCCGAAATAGCTGAAGGAGAGATTTCTTGGGAAAAAGCAATAACTACATATGCCAATAAAGAAAACACAAAAAGCAATGGAATTGTGTTTAATGAAACAACTGGAGAAGCCTATTGGGATATGCAAACCATTGATAAAAGTTTATTTTTTGGGATATCAACGTTAGAAGTTAATGAAATTTCTAAACCTCAATACTACGAAGATCCAAGTGGGAATATAGGTTACAGAATTTTTAAATTATTAGATAGGACTTCGCCACATATGGCTAATTTAAATGATGATTATGAGTTTATCCAACAATATGCATTATCACAAAAACAAATAACCACAATGGATGGTTGGGTTACCAAAACAGCTAAAACAACATTTGTTTCAATAGATCCTATTTACAATTCATGTAATAATAAATCTAAGTGGATAGTTAACCCTTAATTTCTTATGAAAAAGTATATTATTTCACTGGATCAAGGGACTACAAGTTGTAGGTCAATTCTATTTGACCAAAACAAGAATATTGTTCATGTAGAACAACAAGAATTTACCCAAATTATGCCAGAAAATGGATGGGTTGAGCATGATGCGGTTGAAATTCTAAACACACAACTTCAAACATTAAATCTATTAATCCAGAATTCTAATATTGACATTGAAAATATAGACTCAATAGGGATAACTAACCAAAGAGAAACTACAGTTTTATGGGATAAAAAAAGTGGAAAACCAGTATATAATGCCATTGTTTGGCAAGACAATAGAACGGCTGATTTTTGCAAATCAATTATAAAAGAGGGGCACGAAAAAATCATAAGAAACAAAACTGGGTTGGTGGTAGATTCCTACTTTTCATCCACTAAAATTCATTGGATTCTAAATCATTCTGCTGAATGCAAAGACCTGATAGAAAAGGGTGATTTACTTTTTGGCACCATTGACACTTGGTTAATTTGGAATCTAACTGGAAATCATTTTACAGATGTTACCAACGCATCAAGAACCCAATTATTGAATATTCATGAATTAAAATGGGATAAAGAACTTTTGGAAATTTTTCAAATTCCATCATCCATTCTTCCAGAAGTTAAGCAAAGTGCTGACGATTTTGGGCATTGGAATTTTAAAGACCATCAAATTCCAATAAGAGGAGTTGCTGGCGACCAACAAGCAGCTTTATTTGGACAAGAATGTTTTGAAAAAGGAATGGCAAAAAACACCTATGGGACAGGTTGTTTTATGTTGATGAATACTGGGGGAAATATAATATCAAGTAAAAATGGTCTATTAACCACAGTTGCTTGGTCAGTCGATGGAGAAGTAAATTACGCATTGGAAGGAAGTGTATTCATTGCTGGTGCGGCCATTCAGTGGCTTAGAGATTCACTTAAAATTATTAACCATGCATCCGAAACTGAACAGCTTGCTTGTACAACAAAGGATGAAGATGTTTTATTTATTCCTGCTTTTTCTGGACTAGGTGCTCCATATTGGAATATGAATGTCAAAGGAGCAATCCTTGGGATTACCAGAAATACTGGAATTGCAGAAATAGCTAAAGCAGCTTTAGAGTCCTTGGCATTTCAAAGTAAAGATGTATTAATTGCTATGGAAAAAGATGCTAATTTCAAGCTGAAATCTTTAGCTGTAGATGGTGGAGCTTGTCAAAACAACTACTTAATGCAATTTCAAGCAGATGTATTAAATTGTAAAGTGGTCAAACCAGTTCAGATTGAATCAACTGCTTTAGGCGCAGCTATGCTTGCTGGGCACAAGAGTGGATTTTTTGAAAAAAACACATCCCAAAATTCTAAAAGTAAAACCACTTTCAGTCCTCAAAAGTCTACTAAAATCGATGAGAAAATTAAAGCTTGGAATAAAGCCATTTCATCTCTTGTAAATTATTATGACCAAGAATAATTAATGATTGGTTTAGCAAACAGAACAAAATTTATTGAAGGAAATCAGAATACTATTTTTGATTTAATTGTAATTGGTGGTGGAATAACAGGGGCAGGAATTTTGTTGGACGCCTCATCAAGAGGAAAAAAATGTTTACTCATTGAAAAAAATGATTTTGCATCAGGTACCTCCAGCAAATCAACTAAATTAATTCATGGTGGTCTGAGGTATCTTAAAAATTTAGAATTTAAAATGGTGAGTGACGTGGGAAGAGAACGCAATATTGCTTTTAGAAACGCACCTCACTTAGTAAGACCAGAAAAAATGCTCATTCCACTTTATAAAAAAAAGGGGTTCAAAAAATGGCAATTGAGTGTAGCCTTAAAACTATATGACATTCTAGCCAATGTCAGAAAAAAAGACAGAAGAAAAATTTTATCAAAAAAGGCAACTCTCGAACTTGAAAGTAAACTAAATGCGGAGGAATTAATAGGGGGTGGTTATTATGCCGAATATAGAACAGATGATGCTCGATTAACCATAAGTTTAATTAAAACCGCAAAACAATTTAATGCAGGTGCCATTAACTATTTGGAAGTGAAATCCATAAATAAAACTGGGAACTTCAACATAAGTTGTTTTGATCATGTTTATCAAAAAAATATAACACTACATTGTAAGAACCTAATTAATGCCACTGGTCCTTGGGCAGATAAAACCCGTCTGCTTCAAAATGAAAAATTTAATAGTAATATTCATCTTTCTAAAGGAATTCACATAGTAGTTTCAAAAGAAGTTTTACCGCTGAAACAAGCCCTTTATTATACAATGGAGGATGATAGAATGTGTTTTGCGATACCTAGAGGAAAAGTGACATATATTGGGACAACTGATGATGATTATCATGGAAATATAAATGACATAAAAATTTCAAATGATGAAGTCAAATATTTAATTGATGGAGCTAATAAAGTTTTTAATTCAAGTATTTTAGATGAAAAACATGTAATCTCATCATGGGCAGGGTTGAGACCATTGATTAAAGAACCAGGTAAAAAAAGCACCGAAATTTCAAGAAAAGATGAAATATTTTTATCTGATTCTGGAATGATCACTATAGCAGGTGGCAAGTTGACAGGTTACAGGTTAATGGCTAAGAAAGTAGTGGATATGATTGATGAAAAAAATCAATGTAAAACACATTTAATAACTATTGACGGTAATTTTAATAATGATTATGATTCATACCAAGCTTTAAAAACTCATTTGTGTAATGAATTTGAGATTGATGAATTAACCTCAGATTACCTTATTCAAAATTATGGTACAAATGCAATTTCAATTTTAAATGATTTTAAATCAGAAGAAAATAAAGTCCTGATTTGTTGTGAACTAAAATATTGCATTGACCATGAAGGAGTGAATTCACTTCTTGATTTCTATGTAAGAAGAACTGGCTTAATGTTTTTTGACCCACTTCAAATAGAAAAGTCTTTAGATAAAGTTGTTGAATTTTACAATAACTCTATTTCTAAATTGGACATCGAAAAAGCAGATAAGGATTCAATTTTAGAAGAATTAAAAGCTTCAAAAAAATTCATTTAAATCTGTTAATTTATCTTATGTTAAGTTTTGTTTAATATTTTTTAATTAACTTTAAACAAAAAATAAATTGTTTTACTGTCAATATGTAATACATTTCTATTAATTTAACCAACCTTTTGCAAATTAATACGTCATATGTTACAAAGTGAAAGTTTAAAATTAATTACTGATTTTAACATGTTCGACAACGTAGATTAAAATGAAAAAGATAATCCTATTAATTGCTTTGTTCATACAAAGTATTATATTTTCACAAGGCTCATTTCACATAGTTGGAACCGGCAACCTGCAAAGTTCTACAACTGCATATCCATCTATTTACGGAAATTGGTTCAGAGGTGTAAAACACCAAATGTTAATTAAAGCATCAGAATTACAAGCTGCTGGTATGTCAGCAGGTAATATTACTGGTCTTGGCTTTGATGTAGTTGTTCCCAGTGGTGGAACTATATCAAATTTTGAAATAGAACTAAAATCAACTACCCAAGTTTCTTTGAGTGCATGGAGCAACAACAACTTACAAACATGTTTTGGCCCTACCACAGTCAATGAAATAACTGGATGGAATCAACACAACTTCCACACTCCTTTTTACTGGGACGGCATTTCAAATATTGTTGTTCAAACTTGTTTTTACAGTTCAGGTAATTCTCAAAATGCCATTATGAACATGACCAATTATGGTTACAACACACTCATTTACAGAAGAAATCAAAATAGTTCTCCCTGTCAAAACAACTGGATTAATGGTGTTGAAACTCAACGTCCAAATATGAGATTTGAATGGGTTGACCCAAGTAGTCCACCTATTTCTAATTTTTCATTAAATACCACTAGTTCCTGTAGCGGCACTGTAAGTTTCACCGATTTAACTTCTAATTCACCTACATCCTGGTCTTGGGATTTTGGTGATGGAAATACCTCAACAGACCAAAACCCTACACACACTTACACTTCCTCTGGAACTTACACAGTAACACTTGTAGCTTCCAATGCATTTGGATCTGACACCACTATTCTCAGCAACATTGTAACTGTAAATATTGGGTCTCAAAACCCTTCACCTGCTTCCTGTACACCTAACTCTCAGAACGGTTTTGCTGGTTGGGGAATTACTTCTTTTAATTTTGGAAATATTTCAAGAAACTCCTTGGATGCTACTGAAGGTTATGCAGATTTTACCTGTGATATTGACACCTTCTATATAGGTCAATTCTATCAACTTACGGCAATCCATAGTAACTCCAATTTTCAAAATTTTGCAGCTTGGATTGATTACAATAACGATGGTGTTTTTGACAACACCACTGAACTTATTGCAGAGACCATACAAGCAGACACAACAAATGTTTCTATTCAGATTCCAGGCACATCTATCACCAACACCCCTTTAAGACTCAGAATTATGGCAGATTTTTTCTTATCTGGTTCTTTAGATCCATGTTTGGACCCGACTTATGGACAGGCTGAAGACTACACCGTATTTCTAAAGGTTAACACCTCTCCACCAAATGCTGATTTTGCTGTCAACAAAACATTTACATGTGATGGAACAGTTCAATTTACAGATTTGTCCACTAATGTCCCCTATTCTTGGTACTGGGATTTTGGTGATGGTAATTTTTCTATTGCAGAAAATCCAACTCACACTTACACAGACAATGGGACCTACGATATCACATTAATTGCAACCAATGCATATGGATCTGATAACATTACTATTCCACAGCTCATTGAAGTAGACACCACATTTAAAGTAAGAACACCATCTTGCTATCCTTCTACATTGAGTTATTGTTGTGACTACGGAATAACAAGAGTTCAATTTTCAAACATAAACCATCCATCTTCAGATGCAATTGAAGGATATATGGATTTTAGTTGTGAACATCAGGCATTTGTAGAGCCTAATACCAACTATGCCCTAAGAGTTTACACTGGTTCCAACAATCCACAAGACACCAAGGCTTGGATAGATTACAATGACAATGGGATATTTGAATCAAATGAAAAAGTCATGGATAAAATCAACACATATGACCCGGTTTCAATTGTCCAAATACCATCAAACACCGTAGTAAACAAAGCGCTTAGGTTAAGAATATCTAGTGATGAAGTTGGGAGTAGTTTTACTTCATGCTCTGACCTTAACAGAGGTCAGACCGAAGATTATGCTATTATGATTGCTACATGTCCCGAGCCTGTAAATGTAAATATTGGTCAAATAAATCAAACTAACATTCAATTAACTTGGGATCCAGGAAGTTCTGAAAGTTCTTGGAATATTATGTATGGTCCACAAGGATTTGGCGTTTTTAGTGGAACTGGAATCTTACTAAACAACATTTTCACCAATAACTTTTATGTAACGGGCTTAAATGAACTTACTTGTTATGACTTTTATATTCAATCGAATTGTGCTGGCACAAGCAGTGATTGGTATGGCCCTTTTAATGCCTGCACTGTCGATATCCAAGAAGAATTGAAATCGTCTATTAAAGTGATTCCTAATCCAAATAATGGTAATTTTATATTAAAATCTACAGACTATATTGAAAACATAGAAATTACAAATATGATTGGTCAAATGATAGTACAAGAAAATCAACTAAATACCAAGACAAAAAATATTGATATTTCAATGGAACAAAAAGGGGTTTATTTCGTAAAGGTCAAGTTGAATTCATCAAAAAACACAATTCTAAAAAGAGTTATCCTACATTGATAAGTTAAAAATGACCAAAAAACTATCATTAATCTTAGTATTTTTCTTGCTAGTCTCAGGTGGATTAAGAGCTACCCATTTGGTTGGTGGAAACCTGGCGTATGAATTCATACAAGGAATAGATAGTGATGGGAATGGCACCATTGATAAATTTGAGTATAAAATTACTTTAAATTACTACTTTGATTGTGGCTCAAATTCCAATTGGATACCTAACCCTAACGATCCTACGTCTATACCAGGATCAAGTGGAATGGACATAGCTGTGTATGCCCACAATGACCCAACAAACCCTTTTCCAACAGCTTCAGGTAGCTATCCTAAATATTCTGACGGCTCTAGTGGTGGAACTGATTACAAGCTTTACTTTACATCTGCCTGGCCCAATAGTTATGAAACCTTTACTCCAGATAACCCTCCAAACTGCTCTGTTGGAATTTCGGCTTGCATTTATACTGTTCAATATTCCAATACTATAACACTTGAAGCTATAAACCCACTTACAGGAGCCCCTGCTATTGGAGGATACCACATTGTTCACGAAAGGTGTTGTCGAAATGGAGGAGCTAATGGAATAACCAACATCCAAACTCCTGGCGGAGCTGGGATGGCTTTCTATGCCTACATACCACCTTTTGGTTATGAAAATTCTACCCCTATTTTTACTGACCCACCCGTTCCATTTATTTGTGCTCAAGACACCACAACGTTTTTAAACTCTGCCATTGACCCTGATGGAGATGAACTAATTTTTGAACGTGCTGCACCATTTGATGGTAACTGGGCTGATGCTTTTGGAGGCACCAATCAAGTTGGTGGTGGTGGCCCTGCGCCTGGAGGGTTAAGCTGGTATCCCAATAACTACCCGTGGCCTATAGAAACTGTAACCTATGCAACAAATTACAGTGAAGCAGTGCCATTTGGACCTGGTGGAGATTACACACTATCTGCATCCAATGGTTTAACAAAATACTATGCGCCCAACACTGGAAAGTATGTTGTCGCATTAATTATTAAGGAATACAGAAATGGTGTTTTAATCGGAATATCCACAAGAGAAGTTCAATTAAATGTAATTAATTGCCCACCTAACAGCCCAGCTAATTTAAATCCTCAAGCTGGTGTAACTGCAACTAATTTTTCAGTAGAAGAAGGAGACACATTATGCTTTGATTTTGGATTTACTGACCCAGATTCTCCATCAGACTCTCTTATTTTAACCTCTTTTGGACAAATATTTGATTCTACATTCATAAACCCGCCTGCTACGATAACTGATTCTATATTCAGTGACCCCAACTCTGCAGATTCTATAAATGCTACTTTTTGTTGGAATACAGATTGCGGCCAAGCTCAAGCTCTTCCATATATTTTTACTGTAACTGTGGAAGATAGAGGTTGTCCACCCAAAACTACAAATGTAGTTTACGAAATCACCGTTACTGAACCCAATCCACCTGCTAACATTTATGGTGGCAATGTTTTTTGCCAAAACTCAACAGGTGTATACACAACAGATAACAACCCTAATATACCAAATTACGACTGGAGTGTTTTTGGCGGTGTTGTTATTCAAGACTGGGGGGACAGTGTCCAAGTGCTTTGGACTAATGCTGGCACAGGAACAGTATTTCTAAGTGCCGTGAACCAATATGGTTGTCCATCTAATCCTATTTCATTTAATGCTACCATTACTCCTGCACCATCCGTTTCGGTTGGAAACGATACTACAATATGTTACGGGGATTCTGTTTTATTATCAGGAACCACCACTGCTACACCAGGGTTTATTCCGACATGGACATCAAACCCAAGTGTTTTCCCTGATCCTACCGTATCAACACCAAATTCGCTGCAAACTTATGTAACAGCCAATGATACCACTAAATACTATCTAATCGTAGATATTGGTGGAGGATGTTTTGGCATTGATAGTATCACTGTAAATATTGATAGTGCACAAATAGATGCTGGTCTTAATCAAACTATTTGCTTGGGAGATACTGTTCAATTAACTGCTGCCGGAAACGGTTCTACCTACACTTGGACTCCCAATGCATCCCTTGGTCAACCTAATAGTGCAACAACAGACGCTTTCCCTACTCTTACAACCCAATATTTTGTTCAAACTAGTACAAACCCTGCCAATTGTACCAATACAGATAGTGTAACTGTATTTGTATCTCCTTTGCCTGGTGCTAATGCAAACTTTATACTTAATGGTAGTGCAACGAATCTTGGAAATAATGAGTATTTGCTTACTGATGCCGTGAATTGGGATGCTGGTGCTGTTTGGAATAGCACATTGGTTAATCTAAACCAACCTTTTCATTTTGATGTTGATCTTAATTTTGGCAATCAAGATGCAACAGGAGCAGATGGTATTGCATTCGGATTACAACAACTTAGCAACCAAGTACTTCAACAAGGAGGTGGAATTGGATATGAAAATATATCACCATCATTTTTTGTTGAATTTGATACTTGGCAAAATGCGCCCTACAATGATATTTCTAATGACCATATTGCCGTACAAAAAGATGGAGTACTAGACCACTCTTCCGTTAATAACTTATCTCCTCCACAATCTATTGGCACTGCTGGAAATGTGGAAGATGGTCTATGGCACAATTGTATTTTTGATTGGGATCCTGTAAATCAAATTTTTTCAGTTGAATTCGATGGTGTTCAAGTAATTAACTTAAATTATGACATTATCAATAATGTATTTGGAGGTGCATCAGCAACCTATTGGGGGTTTACTGCTTCTACAGGTGGATCAAATAACGAACAAAAAATAAGATATAACAGCACTTCTACATTCAACAATATAGTAGATCAAACCATTTGCAACAATGATACTCTTTCCATTACCGCACCTGTTTCAGCTGACACTTATCTGTGGGAACCAAATAATTTTATTGATGACAACACCATTGAAAACCCAGTATTTAATCCTAGCGTAACTACTCAGTATATTTTTACAGGTACCAATAGTTTTGGTTGCTTTATCAAAGACACATTTCAAATAATTGTTAATGATCTACCTACTGCAGATGCTGGTTCAGATCAAGATGTATGCATAGGAGACAGCACTTCACTAACAGCGATTAGCAATGCAGCGTCTTTCAACTGGGATAATGGCATTACAGATGGTTTGAATTTTGAAGTTCAAAACACGTTAGATTACATTCTCACTGCAACCTCAGTAGAGGGCTGCGTTAATTATGATACTGTAACTATAAATGCTCTGGCAATACCAACAACTTTTACAGGTGAAACTGACGGATATATCAACCTTTGCGTTAATGATTCTGTTCAACTTCAAGGACAAGGTGCTGATACATATTTGTGGACACCAAATACCTTTTTGAGTGATCCTAACATTCCAAATCCATGGGCCACACCTACAGCTGCTACTGAGTATATCTTAACCGGTACTTTAGCCAATGGTTGTTCAAATACAGACACCTTATTAATTGATGTTAATCCACTACCAACTTTATCTAATGGAGGAGATCAAACTATATGCCAAGGGGATAGCGTACAAATTCAGGCTTTTGGTGGTATAACTTTTAATTGGATATCTCCAGACTCTATTGATGACCCAAGTATAAGTAATCCTACTGTTTGGCCAGATACTACCACTATTTGTTATGTATTAGTTAGTGACGTTAATACGTGTGAAGACACGACAGAAGTTACTGTATTTGTAAATCCAAAACCAGCAATAGATGCAGGACTTGATCAAAATATATGTATTGGTGATTCTACTTCATTGACAGCTAATGGAAGTGCAATTACCTACACTTGGAACAATGGCATTACTGATGGTGTAAACTTCCAAGTCAATAGCACTCAAGATTATATTCTATCTGGGACTGACGCAAATGGATGTAGTAATAGCGATACTGTAACTATAAACTTAGTCCAACTTCCCTCAATTGATGCAGGTAATAATTTATCCATTTGTTTGGATGATTCCATTCAACTTAATGCAACAGGTGGACAAACATACACATGGACTCCAGCTACCAATATAACTGATCCAAACATAAGTGACCCTTTTGTATTCCCTACAACTGCAACCTATTATTTTGTCACTGGAATTGATACCAACGGATGCTCCAATATAGATTCTGTCCAAGTAACTATAGATGCGTTACCCACCATTACAACTTCTAATGATACGGCAATTTGTATTGGAGATACTATTGGCATACTTGCAGGTGGAGGAATAAGTTATGACTGGTTAACAACAGACTCAATTAGTGATATTA
>CAJWIX010000010.1 GCA_913042175.1 uncultured Flavobacteriales bacterium | reverse complement strand
TCCCCAAGATGTTGCCCATACATGTCGCTGCTCACCATTTTTATCTGCAAATTTTACATCAAAAGCTTTGGCAAAGTTTTGGCCCAAAAAATGTGAAGTTCCAGCCTGTAATGCTTTTCCATCTTGCATAAGTGCTTCTATGCAATAAGTTTCTTCGGCACCAGCAAATCTTTCATTTTCAGATTTAACCCCCTTTATAACTGGGATAGCCATGTTGTTTTCCACAAACCTCGCATAGACATCAAGCATTTGTTCTGTTTCTTGAACAGCTTCTTCTTTGGTTGCATGAGCTGTATGACCTTCTTGCCATAAAAACTCAGCAGTTCTAAGAAATAATCTAGTCCTCATTTCCCATCTAACCACATTTGCCCATTGGTTAACTAATATGGGTAAATCTCTATATGACTGAATCCACTTTTTATAAGTGTTCCAAATGATAGTTTCTGAAGTTGGCCTTACTATAAGTTCCTCCTCTAATTTTGCATCAGGGTCTACAACAACTCCTTGTCCATCTTCAGCATTTTTTAATCGATAGTGCGTTACAACTGCACATTCTTTAGCAAATCCTTCAACATGATCAGCTTCTTTACTTAAATAAGACTTTGGAATAAATAGTGGAAAGTAAGCATTTTGATGTCCAGTTTCTTTGAACATTTGGTCTAGCTGTTCTTTGATTTTTTCCCATATAGCATACCCATATGGCTTAATAATCATACAGCCTCTTACATCCGAGTGCTCGGCTAAATCTGCTTTAGCTACAAGCTCATTGTACCATTTAGAGAAATCTTCGTTTCTTTTGACTAATCCCTTCTTTGACATGCAAAAAAATTTATAAGTGAAACGAAAATATCAAATTAAATAGAATGCTAAAATTTCAGTAGAAAGTAATTTATGCTTTTAAAACTCTAGTTAGTTTTCTTGACATTTTGGTGTTTTGCTCTTCAGCTAGTTCAGCATCAACCAAAATTCTTCCACTATGCTCATCTACTATAATTTTCTTGCGTGCAGCAATATCTAATTGAATTTGTGGTGGAATTTTAATAAAAGATCCTCCAGATGCGCCACGCTCAACAGGAACTACTGCCAAACCGTTTTTCGAAGCACCTCTGATTCTTTTGTAAGCTCTTAACAACCTATCATCTATTGATTTTGAAGCTTTTTCGGATTCTTCTAATAATATTTTCTCCTCTTTTTCAGTCTCAGCTACAATTTCTTTTAATTCTTTCTTTTTAGCGTCTAAAGCTTCTTCTTTAGCAGAAAATTGATCCTTAACTTCTTGCAAAATTTCCTTTTTGCTGTCAATTTTCAATAAATTTTCTTTAATTCTTTTTTCAGCTAATTGTGCTTCAAGCTCTTGGTATTCAATTTCTTTATTTAAAGAATCAAATTCACGGTTATTTCTCACATTTTTTTGCTGCTCTTCATACTTCTTGATAGTCGATTTAGACTCTTCAATGATGTTTTTCTTCTCCAGTATTAAATGGTTAACCTCAGCCATTTCTTCTTCAATTTTTTCCACTCTTCGATTCAATCCTTCCATCTCGTCCTCTAGATCTTTAACCTCCATTGGTAACTCTCCCCTAACTTCTCTCATACGATCAATTCTTGAATCGATGTATTGTAGGTTGTATAAAGCTCTTAATGTTTCTTCTGGTGAATATTTTTTTCTAGCCATTTTCTATATGTAATTAATTGGATTAGTGTTGACTGTTGTCAAACGGATGGCAAAATTAGTAAATTTTTTCATTAATATATCACCTATTAAGTCAATTGTAAATTGCTCAGACTCATAATGACCAATATCAGCAATTAAAATTTGATTATTTGCATCAAAAAATTGGTGGTATTTAAAGTCAGATGTAACTAGTATATCTGCATTTTGAGCAATGGCATTGTTTAGCAAAAAGCTACCTGATCCTCCACACACTGCAACTTTTTTAATTTTCTTTTTTAATAAATTAGTATACCTAATTCCATTGGCATTAAATGTTGTTTTTAATTTTTGTAGAAATTCCATTTCCGACAATGGAGTTTTAAGTTCACCTATAATACCAGCACCATAATTAGATGAATTTAGTAAATGAAAAATATCATAGGCCACTTCTTCATATGGATGAGCTTTGGTCATGGCGTTAAGCACCTTAAAAAGCAAGTGATTTGGAACTACCATCTCTAATTTATGCTCATCTACTTTTTCTAATTGATTCTTTTGTCCAATATGTGGATTTGCATCAGCATGTGGCATAAATGTACCTTGTCCTGAGCTAGAAAAACTACAATGGCTATAGTTACCAATATGTCCTGCACCAGCGTCAAACATCGCATCACTCACTTTTGAAAAATGTTCTTTTGGAACATAAACAGCAATTTTTGTCAAGTGCTGTTTTGGAAGTAATATTTTTCTATTTGAAAGTTGCAGTAAATCTGCAATTTTACCATTAACTCCTTTTGGAACATTATCCAAATTAGTATGGATGGCATAAATATTAAGGTTGTTTTTAATCGCTAGTACTACACAAGAAGAAGGGTAGTTATTAGTATTTATCTTTCTTATTCCTGAAAAAATGAGGGGATGATGGGCTATAATTAAGTTACAACCCAAAGAAATAGCTTCACGAATAACTTCCTCTGTTACGTCTAAACAAACCAAAGCTCCTTCAACCTTATCATCGCCATTTCCAATTATTAATCCAGAATTATCATAATCTTCTTGTAGTTGCAATGGGGCTATGCTTTCTAAATAATTTGTTACATCTTTGACTTTCATAATCAATTTTATGATTCAAATATAAAATAATGAAGTGGTTCAAATGGCTTTTATTTCCAATTAGTATCTTGTTTTGGATTATAACCGGACTACGAAACTTTTTTTATGATTTAAATTGGCTTAAATCTATTTCATTCGATATTCCAATAATTAATGTTGGAAATATTACCGTTGGTGGGACAGGAAAAACACCCCACGTTTTGTATATCGGTAATCTATTGAAATCTAAATTTAATATTGCCTTTTTATCCAAGGGCTATAAAAGAGAAACAAGAGATTTTATTCTTGTGGAAGGTTCATCAACTCCAAAACAAGTTGGTGACGAACCACTTATGATTAAAAGGAATTTTGCTAAAAATAAGGTTGCTGTAGACCATAACAGGGTTAATGGAGTCCTTCAATTGATGACAAATGAAGAAAATATCGATTGTATTATAATGGATGATGCATTTCAACACCGTTCAATAAAAGCAGGCTTAAATATCTTGCTTATAGATTTCAATAGGCCACTATATAAAGATTACTTACTTCCTATTGGTTTTCTAAGAGAATCATCCAGTAATAAGAAAAGAGCAGATATCACCATTGTTACAAAATGCCCTAATAACCTTAGCGAAGCTGAGGCTGATATTTTTATTAAAAAATCAGGTGTCAAACAACAAGTGTATTTCTCCTTCTTAAAATATGATGGAATAACTTTACTAGGAACCAATACGTCTGAAAAATTAACTCTATTGCATGGCAAGGAAATAATATTAATAACAGGTATTGCCAATCAAAAACCTATAATTGACTTGTTAAACAAAAATAATTGCCAAGTAACAAATTTGTGTTACCAGGACCACCATTCATATACATCTCAAGATGTAAAAAAGATTATAGACACCCACCACTTGCAAAAAGATGCTTTACTTTTGACCACAGAAAAGGATGCTCAAAAGCTCATAGAATTTGAAAATCTAAAAGGTCTACCTATATACTTTTTAAACCTAAGTATTGATTTTCTATGGAATAAGGATAAATTTGATAAAAAAATATTTACATATGTTAGAGGTAATTAAGCAAACTGCAAATCATTTAAAGGAAAAAACCAATTTTGAACCACAAATAGGAATTATTTTGGGAACTGGTCTTGGTGGGTTAGTTAATGAAATAAATATAGCTCATGCTATTTCCTATGAAGACATTCCTAATTTTCCCGTATCTACCGTAGAGGGACACAAAGGTCAACTCATTTTTGGAGAGCTAGGAGGCAAAAGAGTTGTGGCCATGCAAGGAAGGTTTCACTTTTATGAAGGATACTCCATGAATGAATTGGTTTTTCCAGTAAGGGTAATGAAATTTTTAGGCATAGAAAAACTTATGGTTAGTAACGCATCAGGAGGAGTTAATCCTGATTTTGAAATTGGTGATATCATGCTTATTTCAGATCACATTAATCTTTTCCCCACAAATCCTTTGATGGGACCAAACATGAGCGAATTAGGCCCTAGATTCCCTGATATGAGTCAAGCTTACAGCAAAGACATATTAAAAACCGCTGAAGAAGTAGCAAAAGAACTTGATATTTATGTAGTAAAAGGAATTTACGCAGGTTTATCAGGGCCAACTTTAGAAACCCCAGCAGAATATCAATATGTAAGAAATGTTGGTGCAGATGCTGTTGGAATGAGTACAGTGCCTGAAGTTATTGCAGCTAGGCATATGGGTATACCATGTTTTGGGGTATCAGTTATTACAGATTTAGGAGTTCCAGGCAAGATTGTAGAAGTAACCCATGAAGATGTTCAAAAGGTAGCTGCTAAAGCAGAATTAATTCTAACTAAAATGGTAAAAAGATTGTTTGAATTAATTTAAAATGGAATTAGAAAAAGTCCTAGAAAAATACGAACCAGTCATTGGTATTGAAATTCATGCTCAGCTTAAAACTAAAAGCAAGGCCTACTGTGGGGATTTAAATGAATACGGCCATGTACCCAATTCACTTACTTCTGCTATTTCTTTAGGTCATCCTGGTACACTACCAAAATTTAATACTGCTGTACTTGATCACGCTATTCGATTAGGCTTAGCATGCAATTGCAATATCACAAAAGAAATGCACTTTGATCGTAAAAATTATTTTTACGCTGATTTACCAAAAGGATATCAAATTACTCAAGACAAGACTCCTGTATGTAGACAAGGAGAAGTGCTCATCAGGTTAAAAGATGGTCAAGAAAAAACAATAGAACTAACTCGAATCCACATGGAGGAAGATTCTGGAAAAAGCACACACGATTTAGACCCTCTTCATACCTTAATTGACTTAAATAGAGCCGGAGTTCCACTCTTAGAAATAGTTACAGAACCAGTAATTAAATCATCTGAAGAAGCATACCAATATGTTACAGAAATTCGAAAACTTCTTAGATACCTTGATATTTGTGATGGAAATATGGAAGAAGGCAGTATGCGGTGTGATGTCAATGTTTCAATTATGCCTAAAGGAAGTAATAAATTTGGCCAACGTGTTGAAATTAAAAACTTGAACTCTATTAGAAATGTACAAAGATCTATAGATTTTGAAATTATAAGACATGCCAATCTTTTGGATAATGGCCAAAAGGTTGGGGTAGAAACTAGGACCTTTGATGCACCAAGTGGCTCAACTAATGCTATGCGAAAAAAAGAAGCTGCACATGATTATAGATATTTTCCTGAACCAGACCTTAATCCAATTTTAATTGAAGAAAAGCATTTAGAAAAAATTAGATCCGAGATGCCTCCCCTTCCCAATGAGTTGTACAAACTGTTTACCTCTTCATATAAATTATCTTCTTATGACACTTTGGTTTTACTAGAACAAAAGGAAATTGCCCTTTATTTTATGGCCATTTTAGATCATACTAAAAATTTCAAATCTGCAGCAAATTGGGTCATGGTCAATATTAAATCATATCTAAATCAACAAGCTATTCCAATTGATGATTTTCAAATACCACCTAAATTTATTGCAGAGTTAATTCAACTCATTGACGATAACAAGATCAGCCATTCTCTAGCTTCTCAAAAAGTTTTTCCAAATATGTTGGAAAATCCAAAATTGAGTCCCAATGATATTGCTGAAAAGAACAATTGGATTAGTCAATCAAATAAAGATGACTTGTCAGAGATTATTGAAAAAATACTCTCTGATAATCCTAACGAAACACAACGATTTAAAGAAGGTGAAAAAAAATTAACTGGATTCTTTATGGGGCAAATCATGAAAGCAACAAAAGGAACTGCAAATCCAAAATTAGCTGCACAAGTATTACACAAAATCATCCAAAGTCATCCATGAGAATTGTAATAATTGCGTTATTTTTTTTGTGTTCATGCGCCAAAGAAAATGAATATGCACTTCGCGTAACGACAGAAAGTGAAAACCCCTATTACCTTTACAAATATGAAAAGGGAACATTTATAACAGTTGATTCTTCTTATTCAAAAAATGGGATTCATGATTTTAATATAAAACCATTACATCACGAAATTTTGTGGTGTGGTGAAAATCAATCCAATTGCTTTGTATTTATTGCTAAGCCTATTGGAAAATGTGAAGTTAAAGTAGATGCATTTGATGTTGCATTACTAAAATTTACTTTAGACTCAAATAATATTGTATTGAATGATTTTTTCCAAAAAAGGCAAGATCAAATAAATAGAATTACAACAGCAAGTGAAATTGCTAAAAAAGAACTAATACCTGCATATTACGATTTCATGAAAGATTTTATAGATCGTAATAAAACATCTCCAGCTATATTAATGACGCTTAATGACATACAACAAAATCCATTTCCATTTAAAAATGAAATTTTGTTTATAAAAAACGTAATAGAAAAGAAATTCAAAAACGAAACTTACCTGAAACAAGTAAATCAACTTTTACAATATGTAAATCAGCAGGAAAACTTATTAGCTCAACAAGAACAAAGAGAAAAGGAAGAAAGAGAAATGAGAAAAAATTTAGGCCTTAATATTGGTGATGTTCCTCCTAATATCAGCCTTCAAAGCCCCAAAGGAAAAACATATCAATTAAGTGATTTAAAAGGGAAAGTAGTGTTGCTTGACTTTTGGGCATCTTGGTGCAGGCCATGTCGTGCTGAGAATCCAAATGTTGTTAGAATATATGAGAATAATAAAGCTAAAGGATTTACTGTTTTTAGCGTATCGTTAGATCAAAAAAAAGATTCATGGGAAAATGCGATCAAAGCAGACAATTTAAGTTGGCCCTATCACGTTAGTGATTTAGCAGGATGGAATTCTATAGCAGCACAAAAGTACGGTATAAGAAGTATTCCTAGTACATTTCTACTTGACAAAGAAAATAGGATTGTGGCCTATAACCTTAGAGGAGAAGAATTGGCTCTAAAAATCGAAGCATTATTGAATGGATAAATCAAAAAGGATAACTTATGCATTGAAACTTACCATTTTAATTCTTTGTCTTTTTAAAAATGATGATATAAATTGTCAATTAATTGATTACCAAAAAGTAGGACATTTCACTAAAGACTCACTAAAAGAAATTTGGAAAATCAAAAAAATCCCAAAATCTATTGTGAGTATTAAAACTGGAATCACTCTATACAGAGTGAAATATTATACCAAGTGGATTAATGGAGATAAAATAGTGGCCACAGGTAGTATATATGTACCTGACCGTTCTAAAAATAATCCTTTAATGGTATATAATCATGGAACAAGAATTAAAAAAGGCCCCCCTAAAATTTTAGGAGGAGAAAATATTTTAGCCATGCTATTTTCGACTGATGGTTATAATGTAATTTGTCCAGACTATATTGGGCTTGGAGATGGTGAAAAATCTCATTTATATTGTCATATTGAATCACAAGCAAAAGCTGGAATTGATTTCATAAAAATTACTAATGAAATTCTTCAAGATTTAAATAAACCGCCTTATAGTTCCTTGTTTATTACAGGTTACTCTCAAGGGGGACACGCAGCATTATCGCAACAATTTGTTTTAGAAAGGGATTATCCAAATATTGAATTAACAGCAAGTAGTCCAATGTCTGGACCCTATGATCTTTCGGGAGTGCAAGAAAAGGTTATGTATGAACCCTATACAAACAGCTCCTATTTACCTTATCTTTTGCTATCATTAAATACAGCTTACCAGTTATTTGATGAAGAATCCTTCTATAAAATATTTAAACCTCCCTATGATTCTGTGGCAAAACACATGTACAATGGAGACTATAAATTAAGAAAGATTAATAACCTCCTGCCTGAAATTCCAGTTGACATGGTTCAAGACGCTTTTGTTTTCAGATACAATAAAGACCCTGACTTTGAACTAAAAAAATTATTGAAACTGAATGATCTAAGCAATTGGCTCCCAAAATCTCCAGTTCAGTTATGTTATTGCGAAGGAGATGAAGTAGTACTGTATGAAAATGCGCTAGTTACCTATGAAAACATGAAAAGATTAGGAGCGAAAAACGTTTATTTAAAATCTGGAGGTAAAAAATTTTCTCATGGAAAATGTGCTGGTACATCTAGTGTTTATGCTAAATTCTTTTTTGATGGTTATGTAAAAAACAAAAAGCTATTTAAAAAAGGGCCTATTCACAAAAGAGTATTATTATCCATATATAAAATGTTAAATTCATAGATAATAGTATTTTTAAAGAGCATGAAAAATCTTAAAAAATTATTTTTTTTACTTTTTATATTAAGTGCGAAATTATATTGTGGACAAAGCAGCTATTTCCAACAAAAAGTAGATTCTTACATTAATGTAAGCTTAGATGATAAAAACCATTTTTTGAATGGTGATATTAAGGTTATTTACACCAACAACTCCAACACGAATCTTGATTCCATTATTTTCCATGTTTGGCCTAATGCTTACAAAAATATAGATACTGAACTGGGCAAGCAAAAAATAGAAGATGGGCAACTTTACATCAAATATGCACCTAATTATTCCAGGGGCTACATGGACTCCTTAAAATTTAAAGTTGATGGGGAACCTATCCCATGGGAATTGGATGACCAATATATTGATATTGCCATTTTACACCTCAATACTTCTTTGAAGCAAGGTGAATCAATTGAAATCACTACTCCCTTTAGGGTGAAAATACCTTCTGGAAGGTTCTCAAGACTTGGCCACATTGGTCAATCTTATCAAATTACACAATGGTTTCCAAAACCTGCTGTTTATGATGAAGATGGATGGCACCCTATGCCCTATTTAAATCAAGGAGAATTCTATTCAGAATATGGTAAATATGATGTGAGTATTACACTTCCTGAAAATTACGTGCTTATGGCGACTGGAGATTTACAAAATCAAGAAGAAATTGAATTTTTAAATGAAAAAGTAAAATTGACCGAAAGGTTAATAGCAGAAAACAAACTCCCTGTTAAAGATTCAATGGGTAAAGCAAACATGGTATTCCCTAAGTCTAGTGAGAAACTGAAAACGGTTCGCTTTAAGCAAGAAAACGTGCATGACTTTGCTTGGTTTGCCGATAAAAGATATCATGTATTAAAGGGGGAAGTTCAACTTCCATCATCTGAAAAAACGGTAGAAACATGGGCACTTTTTACCAATAATGAGGCAAAACTATGGACAAATGCTATTGAGTATTTAAATGATGCTACTTATTACTTTTCAAAATGGGTTGGAGAATACCCATACAATCATGTAACGGCAGTTGATGGAACCATTAGTGCTGGAGGTGGCATGGAGTACCCCAACATAACAGTTATAGGTTCTTCAGGCAACAAATATGGTTTAGAAACTGTAATTGTTCATGAAGTAGGCCACAATTGGTATTATGGAATTCTTGGAAGTAATGAAAGAGATAATGCCTGGATGGATGAGGGTTTAAACACATACATAGAAATTAGATATTTCGAAGAAAAATATGGCAACAAAAACATATTGAATTTATCCACTGGAAGGAATAAAATAAACTTGGACATACAACATAAAGATGTTCACAGAGTTAGTTATCAGTTTAATGCAAGCAGGAATTATGATCAACCTATGCAAATGGGTTCACCAAAATTTACTTCCATGAATTATGGCGGGGTTGTTTATTCAAAAACAGGAATTGGTTTTCATTATTTGAAAGATTATCTAGGGGAAGAACTATTTGACGATTGTATGCACACTTACTTTGACAAGTGGAAATTTAGACATCCTAAACCTAAAGACATCGCTGAAGTATTTTCTTTAAATAGCAACAAAAACTTATCCTGGTTTTTTGATGATTTCATTAACACAACTGACAAAGTAGATTATAGTATTAAAAGCATTAAAAAGATTGATGAAACACAATATTTAATCAAGTTGAAAAACAACAGAGGAATTCCTGGACCTACCAATATTGTTCACCTTACCAAAGGAAAAAATGACACACTAAATGCATTTGATCAAACTTGGATAGATGGATTTAAAAAGGATACTTCATTAATAATTAAATCTAAAAATTCACCGACTCATTTTGGATTAGATTTCCATTTGAACACCACTGACTTTAACTTTCAAAATCATTTATATAGAACAAGTGGAATTGCAAAAAATATTAAGCCTATCTCATTTAAAATGATACCCTATAGCATAAAGTCAAACTCTAAAAATCAGATACATTTTATACCCTCTAACGGGTGGAATTATCATGATAAATTTATGATTGGTACTGCTCTTTATAATACAGGAATAAAAGAAAAGAAAAACGAATGGATATTAAATCCTATGTATGCATTTGGAAGCAAATCGATTGTTGGTAGTGGTAGCTTTACCAAAAACATAAATACAAATAGTTTTTTTCCAAGAATAAGTCTTGGATACAAAGTACAAAGCTATCATTCCAAATTTGAACAAATTCCAAATTTGGATAGATGGGTAAAACAAGAACTATCTTCAAATTTTAGAATAAAAAGCAAGAGTCTAAGATCTTCTCCAAATCAGTCAATTAAATTTAGAGCACTTAAAATAGATCAATATATTCCTTCTGGTTTGTCCATTGACCCTCCAACTACTGAACAAACTACTCGATATTATGGAACAGTAGATTACCTTATAAGTAATAAACAATTTTTAAAACCAAAGAATTTGCGTTTGCGCTATGTTTATGGAGCAGGAGAATCAAATGCTTTAGTAAGCAATATCCAACTTACTTCTAACATGAAGTATATATACAATAAAAGAAGTGATGCTATTAGTGTCAGATTCTTTGGTGGATACCAATTTTTACAACCTATAAATAATGATTTCTGCTTTTATCTTAGAGGAATCCAAGGCAGCACTGATTATTTATATGACTATATCTTTTTAGGTCGACATATAAATAGCTACAATAATATCTTATCGCAACAAAACTCCAACAGCTATGGAGGTTTTAAGGTAAATAGTACAGCTGGTAGATCAGACGATTGGCTTTTGTCTTCAAATATTTTAGTTGATCTACCAAAATTACCATTAAGTCTTTTTATTGATCTAGGGTATTATGATGAACCCACATTAAATGCCTCTACAAATACTTGGAGAAACGAACATATATTGTCCTATAACATTGGATTAAAATATGATTTTATCAAAATAAACAACCAACCTCTTTTAGAAATATTTATTCCTTTAACATTTTCAGAAAACATTGCTAATTCAAGAGATTTCATAAATCAAACTCCTGTAAGTGAACTTTCATTTCTTCAACGAATAAATTTTATTTTTAACCTCAACTCCATAAACCCGTTATTAATAAAAAAAGAGCTTAACCCTTGAAAGAAAACAAAAAGATATATTTCGCATCTGACTTTCATCTAGGCATTCCAAATAATTTGCAATCTAATGAAAGAGAAAAGATAATAGTAGCATGGTTGGATAAAGTTAAAACAGATGCTAAAGAAATTTATTTGGTTGGAGATTTATTTGATTTTTGGTTTGAGTACAAATACACTGTTCCCAAGGGTTGCATTCGATTTTTAGGTAAAATTGCTGAATTAGTAGAACATGGTATTCAATTTCATTTATTCACTGGAAACCATGACATGTGGATGTTTGACTACCTTGAAAAAGAGTTTGGGATAACTATAAATAGGAAACCAATAACTAAAGAAATTAATGATAAAATATTTTTTATAGGTCACGGTGATGGACTGGGCCCAGGAGATAAAAAATATAAAATCATAAAAAGGTTTTTTGCAAATAAATTATGCCAGTGGCTTTTTGCAAGATTACATCCAAATTTTGGATTTAGTATTGCCCATTATTGGTCAAAAAAAAGCAGGGAAAAAGAAATGTTAGGTAATCATGATTTTTTGGGAGAAAATAAAGAATGGCTTATCATTTATGCAAATGAAATCTTAAAAAAAAGACATGTAGATTACTTTATTTTTGGGCACAGACACCTTCCAATAGAACACAAATTAAGTGAAAAATCTACATACATCAATTTAGGTGATTGGATCAAACATTACACCTATGGCGTTTTTGATGGGGAAAAGTTAACCTTGGAAAATTTTGACTACAAGAGGGTTAAATAACATTGATATGTTGAGCCATGTCTAGCAATTTGTTTGAATACCCAGCTTCGTTGTCATACCAAATAACCAATTTAAAAAAAGTATCATTCAATTCAATTCCTGCAGTTGCATCTACAATTGAGGTTCTTGGATCACCAACAAAATCTTGAGAAACAACTTTATCGGTTGTAAACCCAAGTACACCATTTAATTCGTTTTTTGATGCTAATTCCAATGCAGCCATAACTTCATCGTAAGAGGTTGACTTGGAAAGTTTCACTGTTAAATCGACAACTGAAACATTTGCAGTTGGGATTCTAAATGCCATACCTGTGATTTTACCTTCTAAACTGGGGATGACTTTTGTTACTGCTACAGCAGCACCAGTTGAGGTAGGAATAATATTGTTAATAGCACTTCTACCTAGTCTATAATTTTTTCTTGATGGACCATCAACAGTAAACTGTGTTGCAGTGGCAGCATGTACAGTTGTCATTAAAGCTTCTTTAACTTCAAAATTATCATGTAATACTTTTACTACAGGTGCCAAACAATTTGTCGTACAAGAGGCATTAGAAACTACATTATCAGCTGAAGTAATCATGTTGTGATTTACTCCCATTACAAACATAGGTGCATCTTTTGATGGCGCAGATATTATAACATTTTTAGCTCCGCCATCTAAGTGTTTTGCAGCATCAGCTTTTAGTGTAAATAAACCTGTTGATTCAATAACAGTAGTAACCCCGAAATTTTTCCAATTAATATCTGAAGGATTTTTTTCTGAAAGAATAACAATTTTTTGACCATTAACTATTATTCCTTCATCATCTGCAGTTATACTGGCATCACAATTTCCATGAACAGAATCATATTTTAGTAGATAAATTAGGTGATCAATATCAAGTAGGTCATTGATGGCAACAACATCAATATCATCACGATGTAGTGATGCCCTAAAAACCATTCTACCTATTCGACCAAAGCCATTTATACCAACATTAATTTTTCCCATGCGATTTATATTAGTGTTAATTTTACACTAAGATAGTAAACCATTGAATATATTAAAGTAAATATGGAGTTTATTTATTAATACTTAATAAACTTAGCTACTTTACTAGTATTATCTGAACTTAGTACAACTATATATGTTCCAAGTGGATAAAGACTAATATCAAGTGGAATATTGTATATACCTCCATTAGAGACATTATTAGAAAGTATAGATTTTACTTTCTTGCCGTTTAAATCATAAACATCCAATGATATTTCCTTGTTAGAAGGAATGCTAAAGTTAATAGTAGTTAAATCTGATGATGGATTTGGAAATACATTTAAAGAAACAGGATTAGATGTCAATGGTTCATCTGAATCTATATCTTGGCTTGATAATAAATTATCCGCTCTCCAAACTCCTCTACCGTGCGTACAAGCATAAATTGCGCCTGGATTTTCAACACGTCTATATCTGTGTAGTGAGTCACCTTCTTCCCAATCTCTCCATTGCTGACAAACATCAAAAACAGGAATAGGCCCAATTTCATCATTACATGGAGACCATGTAGTAGATGAACCAGAAACATTATCTGTAGTAAATATTCCATATACTGTACCTATCACAATCACATCGCTTGATGCATCTCTTTCGACAACACAACCGAATACTGGCATATCTGGTAAATTACCATCTATAGCAGTAAATGTAGGACTGGCTGATGTTGCATTTGTAGAATAATGAACATGATTACCACTTGTTCCTCCTACTGTCACACATACATTATCAGGGTTTGATGGATCAACAGAAATGTCCGTAATGACATTGGGAAATGATGTAATTGGTTTTACCGTAACATTATACTCTACAGGAGTACCGTCTAACCAAGTGTATAAGTGATTATCATTTTCAAAATCAATTTGCGATACTAGTGAGCCCATTATGGAATCACCTGTTGAAATTAAAATCAATGTATCTGTGGTTTGAGGTTTCATGTCAATATCTGCACCGGCAGCTGTATACACATTTGCTAAACCTGAGATCCTAGTTAATTGTCCATTTGTATTCCCGCACCATGCGTAATTCATGTCGTGGCTAATTTCAAAGCTTTTAACATTTGAAGTAGCATTAAGAAGTTTCCACCATTCAGTTTGCTTGGAAAATCTAAATACATCTCTTGTTATAAAAACTGAGTTATCCCATTGAGTCATAAAATAGGTTTGTATAAAATCAGGAAGAGTAATTGTATCCTTGTAAGTTACGTATGTTATAGTGTCACCACCAAGAATAAATGTTGTATCATAAACATTTACATCTTGTGTTAATATGTGTTCAATAGGCATACCAAAATTATCACTATAATAAGTAATAGTGTCACCAGCAGATAAACTTTCTGTACTTGGAGGATAAAACATAACTGAATCCTCTGATTGGTAGTCATCAGGTGTTTCCATTAGAGCTATCGAATTGTAAAATGGTGCACATCCAGGTTCACCAGTTCCAGCAGCACAGTCAATACTAATTTGACCCATAGACTGCCCGTTGTTATCAGACCTGTAAATTGCTCCATTATAAACTGTGGCAATTAAACCTTCAGGATTTAGGTAAGAAATCTCGCATTCAAAACCATCACCACCCCTTACTTCGTTGAATTCTTTAAGCCAAGGCAAAGAATTATCTTTATATAATGTACCATTGTCCTGAGCACCAGCTATGACTGCACCAAGTCCACCGAATCCCATGGAATAAAATTGAGTGACATTATAACCTTTATTTACAGGGTAATTACCAAATCCTGTTCTAACCTGTACTCCACCATCATTACCTACAATCATTTCTCCAATACTGTTGTATAAAAGTCTATGATTGTCCGCATGTATATATGCTGGACTTGATGGAGGTGCATTCCAATAAGATACTCTGTACCATTGTCCATTATCACATGTAGTTACACCTGGTGTGTGTAACCAATCCCATAAATCTATACCACCTAAGGTACAAGCTTCTCCATCAGGTGAAGATAGTATAACTAAATCATACCAACCTTGACCGCTTCTTGAAGTAAGTGGAGCAAATGCTGGAGTAGATTGAGGTGCAATTTGACACCAATTGTCACCATTGTCAATAGACCTGTAAACACCACCTAGCTGGCTAACAGAATTAGCAAACAAAGCGTACATAACATAATTTCCATCACTATTAGTAAGTTCAGAAATTGAATATTCTCCCCTAATGAACCCAAAGCCTTGGAGTGATTGGTTAGAATGCATATCAGTCCACGTTGAACCTGCATCGTGGCTTACCCATGTTCTAATTCCTCCTTGAGAAACTCCTGCAACCATGTGTTGACCATCTGATGATATTTTAACATCTCCTATTGTAGCATTTTGCGACAACCCAGAAACGCTTTGAGCTGCTTGGTAATCTGAAGAGACATTAAGACCCAAACTTACACCAACAAAATAAATTTTATTGTCAACAGTGGGATCAGATATAACCTTGAGCACATCCTTGTTATTGGTACCTGAAAGTTGTTGGAAATTAAAACTATTCGTAGACATACTAAACCAAACACCATCACCAGTTATGTTAGCAGAACCTTCACCACTTAAACCTCCTTCGTAAGCTGAACCACCAGTGGCTACATATAATGCTCCACCTGGTGTTATAGTGATTGATGAAATCCCTAAAGACCCTGTACCTGTAGCACTATTTTCCATTGCATCATCAAATTCTTGAACACGTTGCCAAGTATTTCCTTTATTTCTTGTAACAAATAAACCACCTGAAACAGAACCTGCAAACATTACACTATCATTGTCAGGGTGGATGGCAATACCCCTTGTTCTACCTCCAATATTATCTGGACCTTCTTCAATAAAAGAAAGGTTGGATGACTTTGCCAACATCATTTGCTTCACCTGAGTTCTAGCATCAGCTAGTTTTTGGTGTTCAATTTTTCCAGTGACTGCATCTTTGTAAAGCATGTTCTTGAACTCTATTGCTTCATTTGCAGTAAATTGCTTGTTGCTATTGATTAATGGTTTATAGGTGTATTTTCTTTTAGCATCTTCTTTATCATTGGAGAAATCAGAAACTCCAAAAAATGAAAATAAAAGTGCAGCTATAATTACTGGGAGAAATAAGTAAATTTTTTTCATTGATATAGTATTAACTCAAATATTTACCCGAAAATACAAATTATTGATTTAACCAAATAATTGTTTAGTAGAAAATATTAAATATATGTTAAAACAAATGTTTTTCTGCGTGATAGCTAGATCTCACTAATGGACCACTTTCTACAAATTTGTAACCCATATCAAGTCCTATTTTTTTGTATTCCTCAAATTTTTCAGGTGTGATAAAATCTTTAACTGGAGCGTGCTTAGGAGTAGGTTGAAGGTACTGACCTAGTGTTAATACATCCACCTCAACTGTTCTCAAGTCTTGCATGGTTTCTAAAACTTCTTCATCAGTTTCCCCTAATCCTAACATAAGACCTGATTTAGTCTTCATGCCTCCTTTTTTAAGTCTCAATAAAAGTTCTAAGCTTCTATTATACTTTGCTTGAATTCGAATTTTTTTTGTCAATCTTCTTACTGTTTCAATATTATGAGAAACAATTTCAGGTGCAACATCTATAATTTTTTGTAGGTTTTCCCATTTTCCAGCAAAATCAGGAATAAGTGTTTCCAAAGTTGTTTCTGGTGACTTTCTTCTAATTGCTTTTACTGTTTTTACCCAAATATCAGCACCTCCGTCTTGCAAATCATCTCTATCAACAGAGGTTAATACGGCATGTTTAACGTTCATCAACTTAACTGAATTTGCAACTCTTGCAGGTTCAAAAACATCAACCTCTTCAGGTTTACCTGTAGAAACAGCACAAAAATCACAAGATCTTGTACATATATTTCCTAGTATCATAAAAGTAGCAGTTCCAGCACCCCAACATTCCCCCATGTTGGGACAATTTCCACTTTCACAAATAGTATGCAGGTTATGTTCTGAAACTAAATTCCTTACTTTTTTGTAAGACTCACCAGTGGGTAATTTAACTTTTAACCAACTGGGTTTTTTAGGTTTTTCGGCTACATTAGTTGATGACATAGAAATCAATAAAATTTATTTCCTAAGGAAAAGTTCAAATATAAGGTTGCAAAATAATATGAAGGGCTATTGTTGGCCATTATTTCAATTTCATTCAAATATGCGTCAACAGCAATACCAACTTCAATGCTTTGGATAATTTCTGGAACAACCGAATAATCAGACTCTAAACCAGCTCTAAAGTATATCCCAGGATTAAAACTATATTCAAACAACCCCCTAAATCGAGGTCCTCTGCCATAAATATCATAATAACCGTGTTGAGAAGCGTCATATCTTTCAGGAACAACAGCAATTGGTACTCCATTGAAATCTCGTTTATAAATCTGCAAATAGACTGGTCTTGCACATCCAAGAGATAAACCTGAACTAACATTGGCTGTGAACTGAACACCATTGTTTCTGAATTTTTCAAAAATCAACTTCCTTCTACCAATTCCTACCCTAAACACATTGACATAATTTAACTTGCCATAAACATATTTTTTTGCGCTTTCATCCCCAAATCCAAGCATTTTATATTCTTTGTTATGCTTCATATTAATTAATTCCAAATGAAGTAAACTTTTCTTTTTGTAAGTTTTGAATTTGGCAATATCAAGATTTACTCCAAAACCATTTGAATGGAAAACTGCTCCCATCCAAACCTCTTTTGAAACTCTCACATTGAGTTGTTCCTCTTGGGGTAGTTGACTGTAGGAACTATAAGCAACAAAAAGAAGAAGAGTTAAAAAAAAATATGATGACGAAAGACGCATATTAAACAAAAATATGCAATAAAAAATAAACCTTTAGGGTTGTGGAAAAGTAATATTTAAAGTTGTTCTTCGTTGGCTTTAACAACAACTTCACATGTTAATACGTCATGAGTATTGTCCATAGGAATAACAGAACTGTATGCTGGACAAGTTTTTTGAACAGGCTTGAACAAATAGCAAGATGGTAAAGAAAGCATCCAACAAAAAGCAAAAAACAGTATTAAAATCCTTTTCATGTTTTGTAAATTGTTTAACAAATGTATTAAAAAACACAAGTTATATAAAAAAACACTAATTTTTATTTATACTTATTAAAATGTTAACAAAACAACAGTTTACAAATCTTTTACCCATTGAATGGCATGAATTTTTAAAAAATGAATTTAATAAACCTTATTTTGAAAACATCCTGAAAAATATAAACTATGCCGTTGAAAACAACATACTATATCCTTCTATAAAAAAAATTTTTAGGATTTATAATGAAGTTAATCTTAAAGACGTTAAGGTGCTAATTTTAGGACAAGACCCCTATCACGGCCCCGGACAAGCCAATGGATTATGTTTCTCAGTGGAAAATCATATTAAAATTCCTCCATCGTTGCACAATATTTTCAAAGAACTAAATGCTGATTTAAACATTGAAAATAAGAATGGTGATTTATCTCCATGGGTTAATCAAGGTGTGTTTTTGTTAAATAGTATTTTAACAGTTGAAAGTGGCAAAGCAAATTCTCATCAAAAAATAGGATGGGAGAAATTTACTGACTTAACTATTGAACTCATATCTAAATATAATACTAATGTAGTCTTTTTACTTTGGGGGAAAAAGGCTCAAGAAAAAGAGCACCTTATTATCAAAGAAAAACATCTCATCCTTAAAACTACTCACCCTTCACCCCTATCTTCGTACAGAGGCTTTTTAGGGTGCAAGCACTTTTCTAAAGCAAATCATTATCTATTAAAAAATCATGGTATTACTATAAATTGGACAACCTAATTAAACCAATATTATTTCTTTTTAGTGTGTTAATGTTAGGATATTCCTATTCACAAAATACGGCTAATATTTCGTGTTATATTGATACCGAATTAGATAATAAATACATTAAATCAATAGCTCAAGAGTCAAAAGTCAATAGCCCACATGAATTAGCCAATAAAATTTGGTTAAACTTTATAAAAGATGGCTACATCAATGCCACTATAGATTCCATTATCATGGACAGCATTAACTATAAAATATACATTAATAAAAGAGAGCAATTTGATATAAATTTCTTTCAGGTGTCCAATCAATCAAAAGATGAAAAGTTGGAAAACCCTTTATTAAACTTAAAAGGCAAGCATGATCTTAACGCACTTTACAATAAGCTTATCGTTATTGTAGAAACATTAAACAACAATGGTTACCCTTTTGCACTTGTTAACATTTCAAATTCAAGATTAGATCACAACCAATTGACTTTAAATTATGAAATTAATAAAGGCCCTTTGGTTTATATCGACTCCCTCATTAACCCAGAGATGGAGGAAAAACAATTAAAACTGTTAAAAAAAATAATAAATATTAAATCTGGTTCTTTATTTGACATAAGCAAAATACAACAAGTAGAAAACTTAATTTCAAAAGTCAATTACATCAATTCACTCAGGCCTCCTGCTTATGAATTCATCAATGATAAGGCACTAATTTATACTTATTTAAAAATGAAATCATTCAACAACATAAATGGTATAATTGGGATTCAGCCAGATAATAATGGTACTATTCAATTTACAGGAAATGTTTCACTAGACTTAAACAACAATTTAAATTTTGGAGAAAACTTTCAATTTAAATGGAGAAGAATGTTTAATGCTTCTCAAAATTTAATTACATCGTTCTCTATCCCTTACCTATTTAGTTCGAATTTTCAAATAAATGCTAATTTAAACATGATAAAAAAAGATACTTCTTTTTTTAATTTTGATACTGATATAGATCTGAGCTATATTTTTGGTGTAAATAGTCAAATTGGCATAACTGCAAATCGACAATTATCTACCAATATCCAACAAGTTGAATACAACTATACTTCAACGAATAATTTCGGCTTTTTTCTGCAACAAAATCAACTTAATAATAATTTAAACCCATCTAGAGGATGGAAGCTTAATGCTGCTATTTTAAGCGGAACAAAACAAACATTTTTTAATAATAATGATGACATGGTAAGAACACCTAATTTATCTATTAATATAGACTATGAACATTTCTTTAAGATTAAAAACAGAGTAAGTTTAAAGTTAAAAGCCAAAGTCAATAGTATATCTAATGATCAGCTTTACGAAAATGAATTGACTAGAATTGGAGGGTACAATTCCATAAGAGGATTTGATGAAGAATCAATATGGGTAAGTTCTTACGCCATTAACACAACTGAATTAAGGTATTTATTAGATAATGAATCAAGTGTTTTTATATTTAATGATTTTGCTTGGACAGAAAAAAAAATCACACTATTATATGAGAAAAAATGGATCCAAAGTTTTGGATTTGGCACTCATATTGGTTTCAAAAATGGTTTACTTAGTCTCGTATATGGCTTGGGCACTGAAGTAGGACAACCATTTGTAATTAGAACTGGGAAAATACACCTTGGTTTTACCAGTTATTTTTAAAAATATGTTAAACAATTATGTATACCATTACAACTTAGTTGTTTTTTTTTGCCAATAAAGTTACTTTCGCAGAAAATTATATTAGATACACTAAAACAAATCGATGAGTCAAACAACAAATTTACCCTACAAAGTTAAAGACATCAGCCAAGCTGATTGGGGTCGAAAAGAAATTAGATTAGCTGAAGCAGAAATGCCTGGCTTAATGTCCTTAAGAGAGGAATATAAGGATGAACAACCACTAAAAGGGGCAAGAATTGCAGGCTGCCTTCATATGACCATTCAAACTGCTGTTCTAATAGAAACATTGGTTGAATTGGGAGCAGAAGTAACTTGGTCTTCTTGCAATATTTTTTCCACACAAGATCATGCAGCAGCTGCTATTGCTCAAGCTGGAATACCTGTTTATGCATGGAAAGGCATGAACGATGAAGAATTTGATTGGTGTATTGAGCAAACTTTATTTGCCTTTAAAGACAACCAACCATTAAACATGATTTTAGACGATGGTGGAGATTTAACTAATATGGTTTTAGATAATTATCCAGAATTGGTTAATAACATCAAAGGTCTTTCAGAAGAAACTACAACTGGTGTTCACAGATTGTATGATAGAGTTATAAATGGAACATTACCTATTCCAGCTATAAACGTTAATGATTCGGTTACTAAATCAAAATTTGACAACAAGTATGGTTGCAAGGAATCTCTAGTAGATGCGATAAGAAGAGCAACTGATGTAATGTTAGCTGGTAAGGTAGCTGTTGTTGCTGGATATGGAGATGTAGGTAAAGGTTCCGCTGCCTCATTACAAGGAGCTGGAGCAAGAGTAATTGTAACTGAAATTGACCCTATATGTGCATTACAAGCTGCTATGGATGGATTTGAAGTTAAGAAGATGGACAGCGCTGTAGCAGAGGCTGATATAGTTGTAACTGCTACTGGCAACAAGGATATAGTTAAAGGAAGTCACTTTGAATTAATGAAAGACAAAACTATTGTTTGTAACATTGGTCATTTTGATAATGAAATTGATGTAGCTTGGTTAGACAACAATCACGGAAGTAGTAAGACCACTATTAAACCACAAGTTGACATGTATAACGTGAATGGTAATGATATTATACTTTTAGCTGAAGGTAGATTAGTTAATCTAGGCTGTGCAACAGGTCATCCTTCTTTTGTAATGAGTAATTCATTTACTAACCAAACTTTAGCACAAATTGAACTTTGGAACAATAGTGAAAATTACAAAAACGAAGTTTATATGCTACCTAAGCACCTTGATGAAAAAGTAGCTTATTTACATCTAGCTAAAATTGGTGTAGAATTAGAAACACTTTCAAAAGATCAAGCTGATTATATTGGAGTAAAAGTGGAAGGTCCATTTAAGCCTGAACATTACAGGTATTAAAGTTTCTTCTCTATGAAATTTACAAAAAGGCTTAAATATTACCTTATAGGTTTTGGTTTAGGCCTTTTTTTGGTTTTCTTTTTATTTAAAGATAGGAGCTGGGATTGGCTTCCTGAAAACAGAGTATTGGATTTTATATCATCTCATCCCATTCTTGTTAACAAAGACTTTTATAACAACTCAAAAAACAAGTCTGCCTTAGCAAAAAAAATATTTGATTTAGTTCTAAGTGGAAATGTAGACTTCTCTAAAAGCCAAACTAAAGGAGAAATTAAAACCTACCGAATATTTTCAGATTCTACACAAATAGAAATTGCTTTATCATTTAGCGATTCCATTTCAAGGGTAATACAAATTGAAGATTCATCTCTTAGCTACACAAAAAACCTTACCAATAATGGAGTTGAACTACATATGGATAAGATTAATTTTTTAAACCTAATCCATGATATTGAATTTAATTTCAATGATAAAATTCTTTGTCAGTTTACATCATTAGGATTGAGGAGAAATATGATCAAAGATAATTTACAATCTTTAAAAGTAATGTGGGAACATTCAAAGCCCTACAAAAAACCCAATCCATTTTTCATTTCTACAATTACTATTGAAAGTAAAGAATATATTGTTGCATTGGAAAGAGGGGGTAAAAGGATAAGATTCAATGCTTGTGTTTCTTCAAATACGGTTGATTTAAAAAGCAATCCTAATTTACAGGATTTTCTTCATAACTCAAACTGCGTAGAACAATAAAGGTTATAGAAAGTTTCTTTTTTATTTCTTAAGAAAATTCAACACATCATTTGCTGTAAGTTCAGGAATTTCTTCCATAGGAATATGACCAACACCCTCGTAAATTTTAACGGTGACGTTTTTTAGGTCATTTTTAAATTTCTCAGCATCATGATGAGAGATCCAAGGATCTTCATCGCCCCAAAGCACCAATGTTGGTGTTTCAATGTTTCTTAGTGCATGTGTGTTTTGAATGAATTTTGAATTAGCAATTCTGGAAAAAGCTTCCAAATTACCTTCTCTATGTATAATATCATAATACCTATCTACCAAATGGTCAGTAACTACATATTGATCTTTTATAACTTGTCTTAAAAACCTCCTAACAACAACTTTTGGAACAATCTCGTAGTTGAAAACTTGTCTAAGCACAGGTGTTTGGGCAATTACAAATGGCAAGGGATAATTTCCACCACTAACATACCCAGCAGCATTAACCAGAACCATTTTATTTATCCGTTCTTCATGAGCAACTGCAAATTCCCATGCTATCCAACCACCAAGTGAATTTCCAGCAATATGAAATTTATCAATTCCTAGATTGTCCATGAATTTTCTAATGTATCCTATGTACAAATCCATGCCATATTCATTATCAATACTAGGGCCCGTTAGACCAAAACCAGGAAGATCAATTCTTATAACCCTATAGGACTTACAAAGGTGTTCTGCCCATTTATTGAAAGTATGAAGAGATGAAAAAACACCATGTAAAAGTAAAATAACATCTCCACTACCCTCATCACTGTAGTGAATATTAATTCCATACAAATCCATGAATTTAGAGTATTTAAGGCTATACTTTTGAATTAATTCCTGGGTTTGCATGGGAAATAAAAATATAAAAAACAGGCTTTCTCTAACTCAAGATGATGAAATAATTGGCTTTATGTGTATAAGTAAGCATTTTATTTTTGATCTTAGTAACAATGAATAGAATTGTACTATCACTAATTTTTCTTTGCATTCTACCTGTTACGCTATTTGCACAAATTGATAGTGACGGAAATATAGAACCAACAAAAACAGATTTAAAAAATAATTTTCAATTCGAATTACTTGGTAAAGGGCTATATTACTCATTAAGTTATGAGAGAGAATTGGTTTCCTTTGATGAAATCACAGTTAATTTCTCAAGTGGTTTTTGCATTTTTCCATCATTTACTAGTTTAGAAACTTCAAATGAAATTGTCCTTCCAACTCAGCTAAATGTTGGATATAGCATGAATTCTCATCATCTACATTTTGGTTTTGGCACTTCATTTTGGAGATATTCCACCAACTATTTACCCATAGACAACAACAATATATCTTCACAGCCAATATCCCCAATTCTCAAAGAACAATGGGAAGTTTTTTCACACTTAACATTCGAATACAGGTATAACAACAAAGAGAAAAAACTACTCTACAAAATTGGTTATGTTCCATTGTTTTTTGCTGAGATGCCCAATACAGCTTTCAATAAAAAAGTAAATTACCAAACATCTTTATGCTTAGGTATTGGTTATAAATTTTAATTATGATTAAAGTTAAACTTATTTTTTTCGTTAGTGTACTAACTTTAGTTGGTTGCAAAAAAGACATTTTTGACCCCAACAATAATATGGGTGGATGTACTGATATTGATGCACTTAATTTTAATAATGAAGCTGATTTTGAAGATAATTCATGTCAATATGCCTATATACAAGAATATGAAATTTCATACTATCCGGATGAAAACCCTAACTCCTCTATTCCTTTTGTAGATTCATGGGATATTCCTGGTACTGGAGCTGATGCAGATTTACTTTTAAAAATTAAACATCAAGATTCCAGTTCTTACTTATTTATATCTCCTATCATGGAAAATCAATCAGCAAATAGTCCAGCTTATTGGCCAGCACAAGAAAATTATAAACTTGTAAATAAAACCTATCATTGGGAACTATATGACAATGACGCTACCAATAGTAATGAATTTATAGACTCAGGATCATTCAACCCAATATCAATTGCAATAAACAATAAAATAACGGTGCATGGGAACCATCTTCCATCAAATAGTACTCAATTAATTATCCATTATGCTCTAGGAGATTAGTCTTCTGTAGAATAGAAAAAGAGCTATCGTAGAAAAAAATAAATTAGGGAACCATACTGCAAACATGGTATTCAATCCAACGTTAACTGCAGCTACAGTAGTCATTTTCATAAAGAAAATATAAACCAAGCCACAGGCTAAACCAATTACTAAATTTCTTCCAACACCTTCTCTTGATTTTACTGAGGCCACTGAAATGCCAATTAAAGTAAGTATGTAAGCGGCAAATGGATAAGCAGTGCGTTCATATCTACTAATATCAATTTGGGCAACAGAATTTCCTTTAGCTTCCTCTTTAAAACGATAATCCAAAAGTTCTGGAGTAGTCATAGCATATGTAATTTCTGCACGTTGTCCTAAATCTTTTAAATTGAAATTTAAAATGGTGTCAATTTGATCTTTTATGTAAATCTCATCGTTGATATCACCCAATTTTCTTATGAATACATTTTTCAGTATCCACTTGTTAGATAAACTATCTCCCACAGCTCTCTCAACTTGCATATCACTTTTTAATTCCCAATCTCCATTTCCCTTGTCTTCCCAATTTTCAACCCACAAACGTCTAACATTAGTCGTATTTCCAAGAAATTGTCTATAGCTTACGATTGTTCCTTTTTCTAATTCTAAATGTGCATCTCTAAAGTTGACATTGTATTTAGTGAATTTATTCTCGAAATCAAGTCTATTTTTATTAGCAAATGGTGCTACGTAATGGTTCATAACTACCGATATAATCAAAAGAAATGTTGAGGCAATTATGTAGGGTCTTGAAAAGCGTAAAAAACTAACTCCATTACTAAGTATGGCAATTATTTCAGAACGTTGTGCCATAAAACTAGTAAACCATAGTACAGACAAGAAAATAATGAGTGAAGAAAATAAATTAGCATAATGGATGAAAAAATAAGGATAGTAATCACTAACAATTGTCAAAAAAGTGAGGTTATTCTCAGGACTCATAAAATCTTTCAATTTTTCTGAAACATCAAATATGATGGAGATGCTCATTACAACAGCAATCATAAAGACATAAGTCCCCAAAAACTTTTTTACTATATACCAATCTAACTTTTTCACCTAAATCAAAGTCTTTGAACGAGTTTAACAACCATTTTATTTTTCCACTCATGAAAAGTTCCCTCTTGAATTTTAGTTCTTGCCTCTTCAACTAACCACAAATAAAAAGTCAAGTTATGAATGCTTGCTATTTGAGCACCTAATAATTCTTTTGAAATCATTAAATGTCTTAAGTATGCTTTAGAGTATTTGGAATCTACAGAAGCAGTTCCATTCGGATCTATTGGGGATAAGTCATGTTCCCATTTTTTATTCCTAATATTAATAATACCTTCTGAAGTAAATAACATTCCGTTCCTTGCATTTCTAGTAGGCATTACACAATCAAACATATCTACTCCCAAAGCAATACACTCCAAGATATTAACAGGTGTACCCACTCCCATGAGGTACCTAGGTTTATCTGCAGGTAGAATAGAACATACTTCTTCTGTATGTTTGTACATTAATTCTGCTGGTTCACCTACAGATAATCCACCTATTGCATTGCCTGGCATATCAAATTCTGCAATTTTTTCTGCACTTTGCTTTCTTAGGTCAGAATATGTACTGCCCTGAACAATAGGAAACAAAGATTGGCTGTAGCCGTATTTTGAAGGCGAAGAATTGAAGTGGTCAACACATCTTTTAAGCCATCTATGCGTCATTTCCATTGAGTTTTTAGCATAATTAAAATGACATGGATATGGTGTGCATTCATCAAAAGCCATTATGATATCAGCCCCAATAGACTTTTGAATATCTATTGCCCTTTCAGGTGTAAAAAGATGTCTTGAACCGTCAATATGTGACCTGAAATTAACTCCCTCTTCTGTGATTTTCCTTCTTCCAGATAGACTATAAACTTGATACCCCCCCGAATCAGTTAAAATAGGTTTATCCCATGAAATAAAAGAATGTAATCCCCCCGTTTTTTCTAATAATTCAATGCCTGGCCTTAGATAGAGGTGATAAGTATTCCCGAGTATAATTTGGGCTTTTATCTCATTAGTCAAATCATTTTGAGATACTGCTTTAACTGTGCCTGCCGTTCCAACAGGCATAAAGATAGGTGTAAGTATTTTACCATGATCTGTCTCAATCTCTCCGGCCCTTGCCTTGGAAAATTGGTCCTGAAATTGAAGATTAAAGTTCATAAATATGTGAATAAACTTGAGTAGGGCAAATATATGCAAGATAATTAAGCGATAATTTTAATTTCAAATTCAATTGTGGACTTAGAAAAAGTAATTTTTGTAATAAATTTTATATGTTTTGGTATTCACCTATTTTATATTTTATTTTTTCACTTAAGGGTTACACTTCACAGGAATAACAACTTTAGTCAAGCATCCACAAAAGTTTCCATTATTATTTGCGCAAGAAATGAAAGACGGAATCTTGCTTTATACTTAGAATCTTTTTTAAAACAAGATTATGAAAATTTTGAAGTAATTGTAGTAAATGATAGGTCTTGGGATAACAGTTTAATTGTATTGAATGAATTAGCCAAAAGCTATCCTCAACTTAAAATTGTGAATATTCCTGACAATGAAACTGATCACTTTGGTAAGAAATTTGCACTAACACTTGGGATAAAAGCAGCTCAATATGAACATATTTTATTGACTGACGCAGACTGCAGACCTTCAAGTAATCTTTGGTTGGCTAAAATGGTTAATGAGTTTAATCAAAATGTAGATATAGTATTAGGCGCAAGTACTTATGAAAAAAAGAAAGGGTTCTTAAACAAGCTAATTAGATTTGACACCGTACAAATTGCTGTGAATTATCTTGGTTTTGCTAAAGCAAATTTACCCTACATGGGTGTAGGCAGAAACTTAGGCTATAAGAAAAAAAATTATGAAAGTGCAAGTGGTTTTAAATCTCATTATCATATAGCTTCTGGCGATGATGATTTGCTTATTAATCAAATTGCCAATAAAAACAACACGAATATTTTGTTGGATAAAGATGGAATAACAATATCAATTCCAGAGAATAGCTGGAAGAAATGGATAATGCAAAAAAGTAGACATCACACTACAAACAAGTATTATAAATTAAAACACAAAGCAATCTTAACAATGCAATACATGGCAATTTTACTATTTTATTCATCAGGGTTTTTTCTTGTTTCTACTGATGAATATTGGATCTATTTTGGTATATTTTTCTGTATAAAATTATGCTTAGCACCACTTATTTATTACAAACCTTTCAAGATTCTATTGTGTAAAGATCTTTTATTACTCTATCCATTTTATGAATTCATCTTGCTAATTTGTCAACCAATATTCCAAATAAATTGGAAAAAAACTTAAAATGGACCACAAAAAGGAATCAACACATCTTTCAGAAAAAGCCCAGAAAGACTATGATTTAGTTATCAAAGCAACTAAATATGATGACCAACAAGCTTTTTCAGATTTAATGGATAGGTATAAAGATTCTATTTATTTCATGCTACTAAAAATGGTTAACAATAAAGACGATGCAGAAGACTTAACCATTGAAGCTTTTGGAAAGGCATTTAACTCTCTCAAGCAATATACTCCTAACTATGCATTCAGCACATGGTTATTTAAAATTGCCACTAATAATTGCATTGATTTTTTAAGAAAGAAAAAGAAAAAAACAATGTCAATTGACAATAGTATCGAAAACAAGGACGGAGATGAAATCACCATTGAACTAAAAAGTGATGCGCGAACTCCAGAACAGGAAACCATTAGAGATCAAAAAATTGAGCTAATGCGATCTTACGTGAAAAAACTTAAACCCAGATATGAAACTTTGGTTGAGATGAGATATTTCAAAGAGATGAGTTACGAAGAAATATCCAATGAACTTAATCTTCCACTAGGCACGGTCAAAGCGCAATTATTCAGAGCTAGAGAGTTTCTTTACAATCTTATGAAACATAACATTGAAACCATCTGAGTTTTCAATACTATTAAATGGATTATATCCCGATTTAACTACACCTCAAATTGAAAAATTATGTCAATTAAAAGAGTTGTACCAATTTTGGAACGATAAAATAAATGTCATAAGTAGAAAAGACATGGATAATTTCTTTATCCATCACGTTTTACATTCTTTATCCATTTATAAAATTATCTCTTTTCGTCCAGACTCCTTTATTTTGGACGTAGGTACTGGGGGTGGTTTTCCTGGCCTACCTCTTGCAATTGTAAATAAGGATACCTCATTTCATTTAATTGATTCCATAGGAAAGAAAATTAAAGTTGTAAAAGAAGTATGTAATGAACTGAAGGTTGAAAATGTATTAGCGGAGCAAAATAGGGCTGAAAACACCAAAGGGACTTTTGACTTTGTCATTAGTAGAGCTGTTACAAGATTTTCAAAATTTTGCCCATGGGTAGTTGATAAAATAAAAGAGGACAGCAAGCATCATTTAAAAAATGGTATAATTTATCTAAAGGGAGGAGATTTGAAAGATGAATTAAATGCTATTAAACAAAAATATCATCATTCAATATATCACTTGAAGGATTATTTTGAGCATGACTTTTTTGAAACCAAGCAAATTGTTCATCTACATAAAAAATAACCTCATTTATAATTAATTAACAACACTACATGAGTAGATTTTATATATTCATGAAAGATTTAGTTTATGATTAGAATCATTTTCACATTAGTAATTACGTTAATACTGCCATACACTCTTTTTTCTCAGGGGTCCAATGATAGGACAACTGGCATCAAGGTTGAAAGACTGTTATTTCTGATAGAGCAAATGTATGTTGAAGACGTTAATTCTGCAGAATTACAAGAAGATTTGGTTTTAGGCATGTATAACATGCTTCACCCTTCTGGAATTTATCAACCTGATTCTGTATTTGAGAACCTAAACCTCTCTGCTAAATCAACATTTGGACTTGGTTTAAAAATTAAATTCCAAAAAGGAAAAATATTGGTGGATAAAGTATTGCCCAATAGTAGTGCAGAAAAGGCCGGTATAAAAGCTAAGGATGAGATTATATGCATTGATAAAGATAGTTTACAACAAGTTTACTACTATGCAGACTTTGACAGACTTACTGCAACCAAAAAAGCATCTAAAAGTCAACTTACTGTAATAAGAGAAAAGGACACCCTTTCATTCAACGTAAGAAAAGAAGCAATTGATGGCTATCAAATGTTACCCATCCCTTTAGGAAATGGTCAAAACAGCATATCTAATTATCAAGATGCTATTCAATTGTTCGATTACATTTACCCTGACTCTGTTTCTAATGGCACCATCACTGAACATGGCATAAGATACATGTTAGAGCAACTTGATCCTCATTCCACTTATATTTCGCTTGAAGAAATTCACGATATGAATGCTCCCTTAAAAGGCTCATTTACAGGTGTTGGCATTCGCTTTCAAATTCTAAAAGATACCATTATGGTTGTCCAAGCTATTCCAGGTGGTCCTTCAGAGAAGGTGGGATTAATGGCAGGAGATCAAATCATAAAAATACAAGATGAATTAGTTGCAGGTATTGGGATGAAGAATAAAGGAGTTAGAGATAGACTTCTTGGTGATAAAGGAACTAAGGTTAATGTTACGATTAAAAGAGGAAAAACAAACAGCTTCTTGGATTTTGAAATTATTCGAGATAAAATTCCCATTTATAGTGTTGATGCATCATACATGGTCAATTCCAATACAGGATACATCAAGTTAAATAACTTTTCATCAACCACTATGGCTGAAATTAGAAAAGCATCATTTGAACTAAAAGATCAAGGAATGGAAAACTTAATTCTAGATCTTCAAAACAATGGTGGCGGTTATCTAAGAACAGCTGTTGATTTATCTGATGAATTTCTTTCAGGAACAAAAAAAATTGTATCCACTAATGGCAGAAAATTTCCTGAAAGAATATACAAAACAGGGAAGAAAGGTTTGCTTGAAAAAGGCAAACTGGTTGTTTTAGTAAATGAAAGTAGTGCAAGTGCAAGTGAAATTGTTTCTGGAGCTATACAAGATTGGGATAGAGGCTTAATTGTAGGAAGAAGAACTTTTGGCAAAGGATTAGTACAAAAACCAATTGAACTTCCTGACGGATCACAAGTTAGAATTACAACTTCAAAATATTATACACCGAGTGGCCGATGTATTCAAAAACCATATGAAGATGGATCATTGGCCTACAGAAAAGAAAAATATAATAGATATAATTCAGGAGAGTCCTTTAGTGTAGATAGTATTAAGTTCAACTCTAATGAAACTTTTCAAACCCTAATTAAAGATAGAACAGTATATGGTGGAGGTGGTATAATTCCAGATTACTTTGTTCCATTAGACACAACAGGTACAAGCCCCTATTTTAACAAACTAATTCGCAAAGGAATTTTCAATCAATTTGCGCTATCTTGGGTTAATGACAATAGAAAAGAATTAGAGAAAAAATACTCCAATTTTGACAAGTTCAATGATAAATTCAATACAGATAATGTGGTCAAAAAATTGATTGAATATGCTGAAGTTGAAGGTGTAGCATTTAATGAAAGTCAATATGAAAAAGCTAAATCAGTCATTCACACAAGAATTAAAGCAAATATCGCTCAGGATTTATTTGACTACAAACGATTTTATCAGGTAATTAATAAACTTAATAATTCTTTAGAAAAATCACTTGAATTACTTAAAGATGATAAAGCATTTTCTAAATTAGCTTTGAATAACCAATAAACAACTATCCATGCAAGATAAAAGCAATATTTCTATAGTCATTTCTTTAATAGCATTGAGCGTTTCTCTTTTTGCTCTTTTTGGTAAAAACGATAGTAATCGTTTTGAAAGAGACAATGAAAAAGTTTACATACCTGCAGACCCCAAAGCAAAAAAAGAATTAAATGATTTTGAAAATCTATTAGAAAAAAGCCCACTAACGCCTAATAATGTTGACTTAGACAAAACACCAAAAACAAGCATAAAGTTCAATAAAGACAGTCATGATTTTGGAAATATTGAGCAGGATACAGAAAATAAATATTCATTCACTTTTACTAATACTGGTAACGAACCTCTTAAAATTAAGAATGCAAAAGGTTCTTGTGGTTGTACGGTTCCAAACTATCCTAAAGAACCCATTATGCCTGGAAAAACAGGACAAATTGATGTTGTATACAAACCAGCCAAACAAAAGGGTAACCAAAGTAAGACTGTTACTGTAAGTGCCAATACCAACCCAGAAAATACGATTTTAAGAATATCTGCTAATGTCAATTCTCCTGACGAATAGAGGCAGTTTAATTTTCTTCTGTTTATTAATTTCTCAAATATTTATTGGGCAAATAGGTTGTGTTCCTGACAAACTTCCATTTATTAGTGGAGAGGAATTAATTTATGACGTAGAGTACCACATGGGTAATACTTGGGTCTCAGCCGCTAAAGCCCGGTTTATTGTTAAAGATTCAACATTCAATAATAATCCATGTTATTATCTTGAAGGAAAAGGAAGAACATTAAAAAGTTACGATTGGTTCTTTAAAGTAAGAGATAAATATGCCAGTTTTATTTCCACTAAAGATCATAAGCCAATTCACTTTATTAGAAGAGTAAGAGAGGGTGATTTCTTCTTAAATTATGATTATGACTTTGATTATAAAAATAAAAAAGCGTTCATAGAAGAAAAAAGAAAAAACATAGCTCGTCAAGATACTATGGATCTAATACCATGCAGCTATGACATATTGAGTTCTGTATATTTTTCTAGAGCTATTGATTTTAAGAAACTAAATAAAGGAGACACTATTCCCATTGACATAATATTAGACAAAGAAATGTTTAGTGATATTGGAATCATATATAATGGAACAAAAGTCATTAAAGATCAACAACAAAGAAAAATAGAATGTATCCATTTTGAAATAGAACTTATTGAGGGAACAATATTTAAAGGGAATGAAACTATGGATGTATATGTAACTAACGATGAAAATAAAATACCTATTTACGTAGAGGCTGAGATCCTTGTTGGCTCAATAAGAGTATATATTAAAAGCATAAAAAATAGTAAAAGGCCTTTAACTTATTTTCCCTGACTTTCTTCTTTTAATTTCTTTTTTTATCAAAGTTAATTCTCTACCCGTTTGCCCAGCTACTGATGTATTCTCTTTAGCTCTTCGAATTAAATAAGGTAAAACTTCTTTAATAGGCCCATAAGGAACATACTTTGCTGTATGGTATCCATTTTTGGATAAATTAAAGCTTATGTGATCACTCATTCCTAGTAATTGAGCAAAACAAATTCTAGGATCACTATTTTCGATGCCATTTTCGCTCATTTTTTGTGCTAAATAAGATGAACTAAATTCATTGTGCGTACCAGCACATAAATAGAGCTTATCCAAATTACTTAAACAGTGATCTATAGCCAGATTGTAATCCTTATCCGTATCTTCTTTTGTGGCATGAATAGGGTCTCTATAGCCTTGAATTTCTGCTTGTTCTCTTTCTTTTTCCATATAAGCTCCTCGGACTAATTTCAAACCAAGATAAACATCACTTTTTCTACAAGTATCTATAAGATCAATCATATAATTTAATCGATCATGTCTATATAGTTGAATAGTATTGTATACAATAGGTGCTTTTTTATTGTACTTCATTATCATATCAAGGGCTAATTCATCAATAAAATCTTGAAACCAGCTGTCTTCTGCATCAATAAATACGGATACATTATTTTGGTATGCCATATTACAAATGTGATTAACACGGTGACGTATTTTCGATACCACTTCTTTCTCCTCTTCACTTAATGCATACTTGTTATTCACTTTTTTTATTATTGATGATGGCCCTAAACCTGTAACCTTAAATACAGAGAATGGAATGTGATTATTTTCTGCAGCCTTTATAATAGTCTTAACTATTTCTTCTTTGGTATTTTCAAAATCTCCTTCATTTTCTTTTCCTTCTACAGAATAATCAAGTATAGTTCCCACACGATATTTGGCTAATTGATTAATTCTTGATTCACTCTCTTGAATTGACTCACCTCCACAAAATTGTCGAAATATGGTAGACTTGACTAATCCTTTAACAGGGAGTCCAAGTTTAAAAGCAGCAATGGTAATAAAACTACCTAACTGAACAAGAATAGGATACTTAAGCAATGAAAAAAGCAAATAGGCCTTCCTCAAATCTTTTTTAGACTGATACTCAAAAGCAGCTTCTGTATCATCAAAATGCAACATAAAATTAGGCCTCTAAATTATTTAACAATGATGCTAATTTTTTAGTTAGAATTTTCCTTGAATATGAACTAGGTTCACAATTAAAATTAAGTTCATTAGAATAAAAACCAAGAATTGTTGACTTTAATTTTTCCACATCATCATAACCACATACTAAGCCTGCATTAGCTTTTTTAATAATTTCATTTAAATCACCATCTTCTGGCCCTACAACTAAAATTGGTCGTTTAGAAGCCATATATTCAAATACTTTTCCAGTAATAATTCCTTTTGCATTAGGCGTATTATTAACCATAAGCAGCAATAACCTAGATGTTCTTTGAAGTTTTACTACCTCTGAATGAGGTACATAATTAATCTTTTGAACGAAAGAACTTAGACCATGATCTTCAATAGATTGTAATACAGTATGATCAACCTTACCTATTAACTTTAATTGCAAATCAGATTTAAATGCAGGATTTTCATTTACCAATTCATGTAGTGCATTCCACAAAACTTGGTGATTTCTTGATGGTGTAAAAGAACCAATGTGGGCAATAGAAAACTTTTTATCAATTTCTATTTCTTCATTAACAATAAAATCTTCGGGGTCGTAGCCGTTTTCAATGACCTCTACATATTTTGCACCAAGATCATTAAGCTCATTAGATAGCTGATTACCCACAGTTAAAACTAAATCAGCATTATTCAGCACTTGTTTTTCTAATCTTTTGTGCTTTTTATCAGCCAGTTTAGTCAATTTCAATTCTTTATAAAAATCAATATTGGTCCAAGGATCTCTAAAATCTGACACCCAAGGAATATCAAATTGACTTTTTAGCTTAAGGGCAATTAAATGAGCAGAATGTGGTGGTCCAGAAGAAATAACAGCATCTATTTTATGCTGATTTAAATATTTTTCAAGGTATTTTATTGAGGGCTTAATCCAAAATTTTCTTGCATCCGGTATAAATAAATTACCCCTAACCCATTTACTCAAATTTTCAATAAATCCGTTGCCTTTTTTTTCGGAAAGAAAGCCACTATTTATTCCTTCAGATTTTTTCTTTCCTGCTAAACTTTTATAAATGCCATATGGTTCCCAAGCAGGTATTTTATGTACTTCTATTTCTTTTGGAACCTCTTTTTCTAATCCATTATCCAGCACAGGATATTCACCATCTTTCACAGTAAACACTATAGGTCGCCAACCAAAGTCAGGAAGATATTTTATAAATTTTAACCATCGCTGTACCCCAGCCCCACCACTAGGTGGCCAGTAATAAGTAATGATTAATACTTTTTTCATACAGTTGGGAATTCTCTATCAATCAACCCAAATATCAATAAAATTAAAAATAACAAGATTATAATGCTTGAACTTGTTAGTGATATTAGTGATGCTTTTTGATAAATAGGTAAATCAAACTTAAATTCAACATCATGTTCACCAGATGAAATTTTCAAACCTCTTAAAATGTAGTTTGCCCTAAAATGTGGAATTTCCACACCATCTATAAAAGCTTTCCATCCTTTATCATAAAATATTTCAGAAAAAACAACTAATGCTTCCCCATCTGCATTGGCAGTATATTTTAGATAATTGGGTTTATAATCAATTAACTGTATAGCACAATTAGCTAACGTGAGTTCATCTCCAATTATGTCCTTAAACCTTTCATCAATAACTGCAGTATTTGTAGGGTCAAAATTTTGTTCTCCAACTGCAGCTATTTCTTCATCAGCATTTTTAACCCAATTGACATTAGATACAGACCAGGCATTTCCTAAAGCAAATGGATTGGGAAGAACACCTGGTTTTTCATCAGGTTTTTGAGGATTCATGTTACCAACAACCCCACTTGAATTTAAATCTAGTATATAATACTTCGTATTTAACATATTAAAAAAGTGTGCCGATTTCATTGCCGGTATATTACCACTATTTAAAGCATTGGTTAGAACGGAATAATTAGATTGAAAATATCGATCTATCATTTCTTGTGTACGCTTCACTTTTACTGCGGAATAACCACCAATAGACTTATGTAGATAAGATGTTCTTGCCGTGTTCAAAGGATTACCAAACTCAAGTACTCGATAATTAGTGTTAAAATTAAGCAGTTTAAAAGTTGAGATATTTTTAATGCGATTTTTATGCTCTCTTTTAAAATCTTCATTGCTAATTTTATTAATCTCTTGTTGCATTTGAGTTACTAAAGCAGAATTTTCTCTTAATTCTATATCCCTTATGGCTATATCTGCTGGCTTTGGACTGTGCGGGAATTTTTTCAACTCTTCATCTTGCCAAAACTTTTTTCCACTCATCCCCATTTGACGATCAAAAGTGGAATGATTTTCATTGTTAAGGTAATCTTTACTAGTCATCCAAAGATCACCTGTAACTATAATGCTAATACAAACTATAAAAACAGTCTTACTTATCTTTTTATAATTCAATGCTAAAATTGAAATAAAAATCATCATGGAAAAAAACAATGATTTGAAAGCACTTGACTTAAATACGTTAATTCGATGACTTACCAGTTCATCAATGTTTTGTTGATACATTGGATTAGATAAGGTAAGTTGACTTATAATATTTTCTTCATTATCAGAAATAAAGCTCAAAAATGAATCTGGCTTTAATGATAAAATTAAAAGCACAAGGAAGAAAAATAAACTTACACCTAAAAAGACTTTTTGTCTTGGAAGCTCTTTATTAAAGATGATGAAATCTCCAGAAAAAGAAGCATTTCTTTTTTCGACAAATTGAAACAACCATAGCACACCAATTAAAGGAATAATCAGTTCTAAAATAACCAGTATCATGGTAACCGATCTAAATTTCGCATATCCGGGGAAGTAGGCCGCAAATAACTCTGTTAAACCCATAAAATTATTACCCCAAGACAGCATTAAAGCAATGACAGCAACTATAAATAATGGCCACTTTATTTTATCTTTAAGGAAAAACATTCCTATTAAAAATAAAAAGATGACCGATGCACCTATATATACTGGACCGCTAGTTGAAGGTTGATTCCCCCAATATGTACTTACAGGCCAACCTTTTTGATAAGCATCTCTAAGAAAATTTGAAAAGTTTGCATTTTTAGAATTAGTCATAATTTCTTCGTTAAGAAGAACTAATCCAGAGCCTTTACCCTTTGCTTTTGGTATTAATAAATTAACAGATTCTCCAATGCCATAACTCCAATTTGTCATGTACGAAAGGTCTAATCCTCCAGTAGTATTTTCTTCTTTGTCTAGTGATGTTAGCTCTGATGGTCCACGTTGTGAATCCTCTAAGTAATCATAGGTCATGAATAAATTTCCAGAATTACATAAAACTGCTAAAGCAATTCCAGCTATTAAAAGACCACATTTTTTAAAAAAAGAAATTAAAGTCTTTGATTTATAGGAAATTATTAGTTCATAAATACCAACTAATAACAAAATCATAAAAGTATAATAGGTAATCTGAATATGATTTGAACGCAGTTCAAGCGCAAGAAATAACGCAAACAAAATTGAACCAGCTATTGCTTTTTTTCTCAGACAATATATAAATGCACCGACTATCATGGGCATGAAAGCCATAGCCATCACTTTTGAATTATGACCAGCTGCAAGACTTATGTAAAAAAATGAACTAAAACCAAACATTAAAGCACCTGTTAGGGATAACCATGGTCGAATACTTAAACATATACAGAGAATATAAAAACCTAAAAAATAAAGAAACATGTAATTAACAGGGTGGGGAAGCCATAGTGTTATAACTTTAAAAACTTGATTCATAAGATTACCTCCATGAACAACTGATACTTGAGTAGCAGGCATTCCACCAAACATAGAATTAGTCCACAATGGTTCCTCATTAAACATGTCACGATGATCAGATATTTCTTTAGCAACCCCTTTGTGGTTGTTGATATCATCTTGTTTTAGGGAAAAACCTTCAAAAGCTGGAGATAAGTAAAAAGCTGATATAGCTAAGAATAAGAGCACAGCTATAATGTGAGGTATAGCAGTCTTGAAATTAAAATTCATAGAAAAAGTTTATTTACCAAATATAATAAGCATATCGGTAAAACGTATAGATAAGTAATAATATGAACTACTTACTTAAGTAAAGATTTCTTTCAGAATATACTTTTCTAAAAAATGGATCTTTAAGATTTTCAATAAAGCGAATAGCTTCACCTGTTGATTTCATCTCAGGACCTAATTCTTTATTGACATTAGGGAATTTCTCAAAAGAAAATACAGGTATTTTAATGGCATAACCTTCTTTAACTGGTGAAAAGTTAAAATCTTTTATTTTCTTTTCTCCTAACATAACCTTAGTAGCATAATTGACATATGGCTCTTGATATGCTTTTGCAATAAAAGGAACAGTTCTAGATGCTCTTGGGTTCGCCTCAATTACATAAACTTGATCATCTTTTACAGCAAATTGAATATTAATTAAACCTACAGTGTTCAATGCTTTTGCTATTACTTTGGTATGCTCTTCAATTTGTTGAATGATAAAATCTCCTAAGTTGTATGGTGGTAATACAGCATAAGAATCACCTGAATGAATGCCAGCAGGTTCAATATGTTGCATTATGCCTATTATTTTAACTTCATCACCATCACAAATAGCATCAGCTTCCGCTTCAATAGCTCCATCTAAGAAATGATCTAATAATATTTTATTGTCAGGCATGTCTCTTAAAATATCAACTACATGATGCTCTAAATCTTCTTCATTAATAACAATTTTCATTTTTTGACCACCGAGCACATAACTTGGTCTTACCAAGAGAGGAAAACCTAAGTCTTTTGATAATTCAATGGCTTGCTCTGCTGACTCAACAACTCCAAATTTTGGATAAGGAATATTATTTTCTTTGAGCAAAGTTGAAAAACTACCTCTATCCTCAGCTAAATCTAAAGATTGATAAGATGTACCAATAACTTTTATTCCGTATCTGTGTAATTTTTCAGCGAGTTTTAATGCAGTCTGTCCGCCTAATTGAACAATAACACCTTCAGGTTTTTCATGTAAAATAATATCGTAAATATGTTCCCAAAATACAGGTTCAAAATACAGTTTATCAGCCGTATCAAAATCAGTAGAAACGGTTTCAGGATTACAATTAATCATAATAGTTTCATAACCACATTCTTTAGCAGCTAAAACACCATGAACACAACAATAATCAAATTCAATTCCCTGACCGATTCTATTTGGACCAGATCCTAGAACTAATACTTTTTTCTTATTAGAAGGTTTAGATTCATTTTCATCGCCAAAGGTAGAATAATAATAAGGAGTGACAGCTTCAAATTCAGCTGCGCAAGTATCTACTAGCTTAAATACTCTTTTAATATTTAATTCTTGTCTTTTTTCAAATACTTCACTTTCTAAACAATTAAGTAAATGAGCAATTTGTCTATCAGCATATCCTTTTTCTTTTAACAATTTTAAACTAGATTTTGGAATGGTTTCAATATCAAAATTTTCAATGTTTTTTTCAATCATAACTAATTCTTGAATTTGGTATAAAAACCACTTATCTATTTTTGTTATATCTTGGATAGTATTAAAAGGAAGCCCTAATTTAAATGAATCATAAATATGGAATAATCTATTCCAACTAGGATATTTTAGGCTGTTAAGAAGAGTGTTTTGATCAATTATTTCTCTGCCATCAGCTCCAAGTCCATTTCTTTTAATTTCCAATGATTGACAAGCTTTTTGTAGTGCTTCTTGAAAATTACTGCCTATACCCATAACTTCTCCAACCGCCTTCATTTGTAATCCTAATCGCCTATCCGAACCAACAAACTTATCAAAATTCCATCTAGGTATTTTTACAACAACATAATCTAGAGCGGGCTCAAAAAAAGCTGATGTGTTTTTTGTAATTTGATTATCTAATTCGTCAAGGTTATATCCAATTGCAAGTTTTGCTGCTATTTTTGCAATAGGATAACCAGTTGCTTTAGAAGCTAAAGCAGAAGATCTTGAAACTCTAGGATTAATTTCAATTGCAATTAACTCATCAGTGTCTGGATCTATAGCAAATTGAACATTACAACCACCAGCAAAATGACCAATACCATTCATCATCTTTATCGCTAAGTTTCTCATTTCTTGATAAACAGTATCAGGTAAAGTCATCGCAGGGGCTACCGTAATAGAATCACCAGTATGAATACCCATTGCATCAAAGTTTTCAATGGAACATATTATAATTACATTTCCAATATTGTCTCTCAGAAGTTCTAATTCAAATTCCTTCCA
>CAJWIX010000009.1 GCA_913042175.1 uncultured Flavobacteriales bacterium | reverse complement strand
CTCGAACCCACGACCTGCTGATTACAAATCAGCTGCTCTAGCCAGCTGAGCTACACCGGCAAAAAAATACCTCTCCCGCGGAAAAGGTCTGCAAATTTATAAAAAGAAATAGTATATATTACAAAGTGAGTGAAAAATTTAGCTTTTCATGTAAAGCTTACCTTTGTGTCTCTTTAATTGTCTTCTTAAAGCCTCGATAGATTCATCAGTAGCTTCCTCAAAAGATTTACATTGTTTTTTAGCAAAAAGTTCTTTTCCAGGAATATTAAGTTTAATCTCTACAATTTTATTGTCATTCGTGTTTGCTCTATCAATTTTTAAATAAACTTCAGAGTCTACTATATGATCGAAAAATAAATTAAGCTTATTTAACCTTTGTTTTACAAAAGAAATTAATTTTTGATCTGCAACGAAACGTATTGATTGAACTTGTACATCCATAATTATTGATTTATTTTTAGCCACGAGGGTGTGACTGTTCGTGAATTGATTTTAATTTTTGAAAAGTATTGTGCGTATATACTTGAGTTGCTGCTAGGTTCTCATGACCTAACAATTCCTTGATAGCATTTAAATCTGCTCCATTATTAAGCATATGTGTTGCAAAGGTGTGCCTCAAAATATGCGGACTCTTTTTTTGTTTACTTGAAACTAATGAAAGGTAATGATTAACTTTTCTATAAACAAATTTTTCATACAATTTATTGCCTTTGTCTGTTACTATTAGATAAGAGTTTGACGAGAATTTATCACCCCTCTCTTCTAGATATAAATGAATTAAACTTATTGTGCCTTTAGTCAAAGGAATAATGCGTTCTTTATTTCTTTTCCCCAATACCTTGATTTCACCTTCATACACATCTGAAACTTTTAAATTAATTAATTCAGACAATCTCATTCCAGTTTGATAAAATAACGTAAGAATTAACTTATCTCTTGCTCCACTAAACCCTTCTTCATATTGAATTTCTTCGAATAATTTTGTTAATTCATCTTCTTTAATAAATACCGGAAGTCTTTTTTCTAGTTTGGGTGTTTCTATCAAATGTACTGGAGATGAATCGATAATATTTTCCTTTAATAAGTACTTAAAAAATGATTTAACTGAACTGATCTTTCTTGATACAGATGTTTTAGCTAATTCTTTTTCTAAAAGAGAAACCATGTAAGATCTAACATGAGTTAATTCTATTTGATTCACAGGGAGTTGATAAAACTCATCTATAAATTCTTTAAAATCTTGTAAATCTCTTTTATAAGATGTAATGGTGTGTTTTGAATACCTCTTCTCTAACTCTAAATAGGATAAATAGTTGTTGATATTTGTTAGGGATTCACTCATTAAAAAAAAAGGGGAACAGTCATGTTCCCCTTTAAATACGATTAATTTAAAAAAATGTTATTCTGAAGCTTTTAATTTTTCCACATATTGGGCTTTAATTACCTCTTGCCTTCTAACAACAGATTTTTTGATGTACTCTTTACGAGTTCTTAATTCTTTTAGAACTCCTGTACGTTCAAATTTCTTTTTGTACTTCTTTAGCGCTTTTTCAATTGACTCGCCTTCTTTTACTGGTATTTGTAGCATTAATTTAAATTTTGGATTGCAAATTTAATTATAAAATTAATATTCACAAAATAATTAATCTTAATTAGAAAGTATAGCTCTAGAAATTACTAACTTTTGAATTTCTGAAGTTCCTTCACCTATTGTTGCCAATTTTGAATCTCTATAAAATTTCTCCACTGGGTATTCTTTAATATAACCATAACCTCCAAATACTTGTACAGCTTCATTAGCAACTGCAACAGCAACTTCAGAAGACTTGTATTTGGCCATAGCAGAAAACTTATTTGCATCTCCCCCATTCATTAATTCGTAGGCTGCTTTGTAGAGCAATAATTTAGATGCCTCAATTTCAGTTGCCATATCTGCAAGTTTAAAAGATACTCCCTGAAATTTAGCAATTGGCTTTCCAAATTGTTCTCTTTCTTTTGAATAAGAAATTGAAGCGTTCATTGCACCTTCAGCCATACCCAGAGCAAGAGCGCCTATAGAAATTCTCCCACCATCTAAAATTTTCATAGATTGAATAAAACCTTCTCCAATCTCACCTAAGATATTGTCCTTATGTACTCTGCAATTATCAAATATCACCTCAGCTGTTTCAGATGCTCTCATGCCTAGTTTATCTTCTTTCTTACCTCCACTAAATCCTGCTGTTCCTCTTTCAATTGCAAATGCTGTCATACCATGAGAATCTAACAATTCACCTGTTCTTACAATAGCAACAATTATATCTCCCGTTTTACCGTGTGTTATAAAGTTTTTAGTACCGTTAATAACCCAATGGTCTCCATCTTGAACAGCTGTACATTTCATCCTCATAGCATCAGAACCTGTATTTGGTTCTGTCAATCCCCAAGCGCCAATCCATTGTCCAGTTGCTAATTTTGGAAGCCATTTCTTCTTCTGTTCTTCATTACCAAATTTTAAAATATGGTTAGTACACAAAGAATTATGGGCAGCGACTGATAAGCCTATAGAGCCACAAACTTTAGAAATCTCTTCTATAACTGAAATATATTCCATGTATCCTAAGCCTGCACCACCATATTCTTCTGGAACAAGAACCCCCATTAGACCTAATTCTCCTGCTTTTGTAAAAAGATCTTTTGGAAAGATTTGAGATTCGTCCCATAAATTTACATTAGGCCTAATTTCCTTTTCGGCAAAATCCTTTACCATTTGGGCTATCATTTTTTGATCTTCAGTTAAATCAAAATTCATATTTAATCTTAATTAATATTTTACTATACTTTTTATATCAGAAGTGAACTCTTCTAACAACTTTCTTCCGTTTAAAAAAGCCAATTCTACAACAAAAGAAAAGCCAATTATTTCCGCACCTTGAGCCTTAATTAATCTAGCTGCTGCAACTGCTGTACCACCTGTTGCTAATAAATCATCGTGTATAATTACTTTATCTCCAGGTTTTACAGCGTCAACGTGCATTTCAATTTCAGCAGTACCATACTCTAATGCATAATTTATAGACACTGTTTTATATGGTAATTTTCCTTTTTTTCTTATGAGAACAAAAGAAATATCTTTCTTCATTGCTGCAGGAAAACCAAATAAAAACCCTCTGCTTTCTATACCAGCAATATGGGTTGTGTTTTCAGGAATTGTTTCACAAAACTGGGATACAATTTCAGCAGATAGTTTAGGATCTTTTAGTATGGGAGTAATATCTTTAAATACAATTCCTTTTTTTGGGAAATCCTCCACATCTCTTATGGAATTATTTATTTTTTCTATTAAATCCAATGTAGTAAATATATGACCTTTAATTTATCGAAATATATGGTGCAATTTTACGGTATAAATCATCATTAACCAAATGTATTTCTTTGATTTTACTTAAAGATTTATAAACTCCATGCTGGTCTCTATAGTTCACTACAGCATTTGCTAAATTCCAATTAAAATAGGGATGTTTTTTAATGGTGTCTTTGCTGTCATTGTTAATATTGATTTTAGCAATATTGTTAGAGTCAATCACTAATAATGGGTTGATTTTATCAAATAGTTCCTGTGATATTCCAAAAACTTCAAGCAGTTGACTTTTCCTGACAAAACCTCCTAATTGTTTTCTGTAATTAACTATTGTTTTAGCTTTTTTTGGGCCTATTCCACTTATCGTCATCCAAGTTGTGGTGTCTGCAACATTCATTTTAATTTTACCTAATGGCTTCTTAAGGATTTTATTCCCATTTCGTTTTATAATGAATTTCATTTCATTTTTTGACAGGGCTATTTTTTTGATTTTTTGCTCATTATATATGCTACTTTGTTTGAACTGATTAATATTAGATTGATTAAATGATAGATAATAAGTAATGACACTATCTTTTAAATAATATAAAGTGTCATACTGACCATTCAATGTATAATTGGGGGATTTGGATTGATGAATTTTAAAAAAATATTTTTTTTGATTTTTATTTTTCTTGTGTACTGATTTAAACAGAACTAATTCATCTAGCTTATTTTTGTGAAATTCATTTAATACATAGCATTTGTATAAATCTTTTTTTGTCTTGAACCCTCCTATTGCATCTTTATAATTCAATAGGGCTTGAACTTGATTTTTTGACAACCCTATTGACTCCCAATCAATACTATCCCATTTATTAGGATCTCTATCATTGAATATGTGTTTTGGCTTTTTAACTTGTTGAAAATCATCATTTAGTATTGGAGCTTCTAAATGTTGAATCTCAATGGCTGAAATAGAATTACTTCCAACAATAGCATCTTTAGCAAATCTGTAAATTACTAATAATGATAACAATAACAACAAAAGGAAAACTCCTCTACGTTGTGCAGAGGTATAGAAATAACTCACAACAGGAAATAATTTTATTTAGCTAGAAACTCTATTTTTAATAGCGTCTAAATATTCATTTAACTGCTTTTTAACCACAGGGAATAATAGATACAGACCAACCATATTTGGAAACACCATAGCAAAAATCATTGCATCTGAAAATCCCCATACTGAACTCATGCTCGCAGAAGCACCTATTACGACAAAAAGGAGAAATAAAATTTTATACATCATGTCAGCTTTTTTCCCTCTCCCAAATAAATATTTCCAAGACTGTAGCCCATAGTAAGACCAAGATATCATAGTAGATACAGCAAAAAGCACAACCGCAATGGTCAAAAACACATTAGAAAATGGTATGTATTTTGCAAAAGCTTTTGCTGTTATTCCTGCACCCTCATAAAGCTTTCCATCTATCATCACTTTTCCTGCTACTTTTTCATAATTTTTATCTATCAAAATTTGTTTTCCAACACTATCTTTTTCGAGGTATGGTATATTATAGCCTGATATAGATTTATAATATTTTTTGTTGTCAATTTTTGCATATGACCCTACTTTCAAAGTGTCTTTATTTATTATAATTTCATTTTGTTCATTTACATTATAGAGATTACCATCAACTTCAAAAGTGCCATTATTGGAGTTTATTTCTTCACCCATATATGTAATATATTTCAATTCTTGAATCTGGCCATAAGTGAATTTATTATTATTATCTACAACACCATTAAAGTTAAAGATGATAATAACTAAAGCTGTCATGGTGCAAATGACCACTGTATCAATAAATGGCTCAAGGAGTGCTACTAAACCTTCAGATGCAGCATATTTTGTTTTGACTGCTGAGTGTGCAATTGATGCTGAACCTGCTCCAGCTTCATTTGAGAATGCCGCTCGTTTAAAACCAACCAAAAGAACACCAATTATGCTCCCTACACCAATTGCAGTAGGGTTAAAAGCTTCTTTAATAATTAATGCAAATGCATTGTCTACTAGAGATAGATTAGTGCCAATAATATATAAACAAGCTAACAAATAAAGTACCGCCATAAAAGGGACTATTTTTTCTGTGACTGAAGCTATTCTTTTAATACCTCCAATAATTATAATTCCAACAAGAAAAGCCAGGATTAAGCCTATAATGGTGCCAGCACTTGTACTATCAAAACCAAATAACTCTTTTAGAACAATAGTTGCCTGATTAGATTGTGCAGCATTACCCCCTCCGAAAGAGCCTCCAATACAAAAAACGGCAAATAAAACTGCCGTAATTTTACCAAGAATACCAAAACCTTTTTCCTTAAGTCCCTTACTTAAATAATACATTGGACCACCATATACTGTTCCATCTTTATCAATGTCTCTGTAATGAACACCAAGAGTGCATTCAACGAATTTGGTAGACATGCCAATCAACCCACAAACAATCATCCAAAATGTTGCACCTGGTCCTCCTAAGGCAATAGCTAAAGCAACACCTGCAATATTTCCATTACCAACCGTTCCAGAAACTGCTGTGGCTAGAGCTTGAAAATGGGTTACTTCACCATCTTTACTTTCGTCCTTTATGGTATCTTTAATATCTCCATCAATTGCAAGATCATTATTAGCTGTTTTTGATTTTTCAAGGTCATCGTATTTACCCCTTACCACATTGATTGCTTTAGGAAAAAACCTAATGTTTGGAAAACCAAAATATATTGTAAAAAAGAAGGCACTTATTACAAGTAATATTATTACAAATGGCGCTCCTTCAAAGACTTCAAAAAAGACAATACTGGAAACAAAGTCTGAAAATGGCTGAAATGCCTTATCAATTTTTTGATCTAAACCCAATTCACCAGTTTCAGAAGGATTGGCAAAAGCCAAGGATGGGATGTAGCATAATAAAAATAAAATGTACTTAATATTCATGTTGTTGTTTTAATTGTCTATCCATAATTTTAATTCCTGTTAAAAAATCAACAGGGTCATAATCTAAATCATTTCTAGCTTTGCTTATATCAAAACCTGTCTTTAATGGTCTTTTTGCTGGTTGATTTAAAGACGCTGATGAAACAGGGTTTATCAACGAACGATCCAGATCATAATAATCAGCGACCAAATTTACCATTTCAATAATACTATACGTCTTAGGACCCGATAAATGGTATAAACCATATGCTTTTTTGTCCATTATAGCTATACAACCATCTGCTAGGTCTTCTGCTAAAGTAGGTGATCTAAACTGATCATTTACTACATTAATTTTATTTCCTCTTTCTATTTCTCCTTTTGCCCATAAAACAAGATTAGACCTACTCATATTATCTGTTATCCCATAAATAATTATTGTCCTTGCAATACTCCATTTAGAACAATTTTTTTGGACTATTTTTTCAGATGCTAACTTTGATTCTGCATAGTAATGTAATGGATTAGTGCTATCACTTTCACTATAAGGTCCATTCTTACCATCAAACACAAAGTCTGTACTTAAATGGATAAAATGTGCACCAATATTTTCAGCTGCTTTAGTTAAATTATCTACTCCATTTACATTAATCTCCCAACATTTAACTTTATTCAATTCACATGCATCTACATTTGTCATTGCTGCACAATTGACTATAACATCTGGTGAAAATAATTCGATAGTTTCTTTAGTAGATTTATTATCAGCAATATCCATCGATTGATAGTTATAACCCATATCGTCAACCAATCTATTATCTCCAATTGCCGTGGCTAAAAGATCGATGTCAGGTCTTTTTTTTAGGGCATATACTAACTTTTGACCAAGGAGGCCATTTGCACCTGTTAATAAAACTTTTTTCATTAGTGTTCTATACCAAAAATCTGATTCAACTTGAGTATTTCCTCTGCACTACCTAAAACAATTAATTTACAATTAGGAATAATTTCTGTATCATCCTTTGGATTAATAACAAAATTTCCAGATGGATCTTTAAAACCAATTATATTACATACTGGGAAATCTTTTTTAAGGTCACCTATTTTTTTAAACTGAAAACCAGAAGGAATATCTTTAAAATCTATACTCTCTAAATTAATTTGATTTTCTCCTTCAATTAAAATTTCATCTATAAATTCTAAAACATCAGGAGTTGCAACAAGTTGAGCCATGTGAGACCCACCAATAGAATCGGGCATAATTACATTTTCAGCTCCCGCAATTTTTAACTTTTTAACTGAACTTGCTTTTGATGCTCTTGCAATAATTTTAAGATCTGGATTTAATTCTTTAGCTGTAAGTACTACAAACAAGTTATCAGCGTCTGAAGGCAAAGTAGTAATTAATGCTTTGGCATTTTTAATTCCACATTTCACCAATAATTCATCATTGGTAGCATCACCTTCAGCACAATTTATTTCTGTCTGTGTTCTGAAATAATTGATGATATCCATATCCTGTTCAATTACTAGACATGTATGATTATGTGCTGTTAGGGTCTCTAAAGCTTTTGAACCAACTCTACCATGCCCACATATTATAACATGATTGTTTAATGTTTCTATATTTTTCATGTATTTATATTCTCTAAAATAAGTTCTATAATCTCCACTTAGCACATAACCCGTTATAGATGTTACAGCATAAGCAAAAGTACCAAAACTTGTGATGATTAGAAATGCAGTAAATAATTTTCCAGCATTTGATAGCTCATCAACTTCCCCAAAACCTACAGTGGAAACTGTTATTATTGTTTGATAAAAAGAATCAAGAATAGACCAATTTTCAAAGTAAACATATCCTAGAGTACCACCGACTATAATAATAACTAATACTACAATTGAATATAGTATTCTAGAAAAAAGTCGGAAATTAAGTAACATTCTATTCATAGTACCTACTTTAAATCCCAAACAGATTTTCTTTTTTGCCTGAACTTGAAAACAGATTTATTTTCAAGAATAAAACCCATTATAAAATAAATTAAAATTGGACTACCAAGTGTAGCAAAACTTAGATAAATAAAAAACTTCCTTACTAAAATTGGGTTGATATTAAGTTTATCCCCCCACCAATCACTAACACCAAATGCTCTTTTTTCAAAAAAATGAACAATACTATTTACTATTGGTATTTTAAAATTCATCACTTGAATTTACAAAAATTCAGCCATTTGAATTTGAATTTTCTTTGCTTCCTCATAAGCGCGTTCTTGAAATGACACATCACTCGAAGCATATATTATTCCTCTTGAAGAATTTACAAGTAGTCCAACATCTTTATTCATTCCATTTTTAATCACCTGAGTTAAATCCCCGCCCTGAGCTCCTATTCCCGGGACCAATAAAAAATGGTCTGGAATTATTTTTCTGATAGAACGAAATTCTTGTTCATTGGTAGCTCCAATAACATACATTAAATTATTTGTATTGCCCCAATTAGATGATCTTATTAAAACCTCCTCAAATACTTTTCTTTCATTTGATAAAGTTAACTGCTGAAAAGATGACGATCCCTTATTGCTGGTTAATCCTAATATAATTACCCATTTATTTTCTGTAGATAGAAAAGGAGTAACGGAATCCTCCCCCATGTATGGAGCTACAGTAATGGCATCAAAATCATAAGTATTGAAAAAGGTATCAGCATATTTCAAAGAAGTATTGCCTATATCTCCTCTTTTTGCGTCAGCAATTAAAAAAGCATCATCAGAGATATAATCCACTGTTTTCTTTAATGATTCCCAGCCTTTGGCTCCCAAACATTCATAAAAAGCAATATTAGGCTTATATGCAACACACAAATCTTGAGTTGCATCAATTATTCTTTTATTGAATTCAAAAATGGGATCTTCCATTTCTAAAATGAATGGAGGAATTTTGCTTAAATCAGGATCAAGACCAACACACAAGAACGACTTTTTTTTATGTATTAAGCGAATTAAATTAGATTTATTCATGATTGTTCTGTAATTCCTTCATTCAATTTCTCTGCATTTTCAGCCATAATTAATGCATCTATCATGTCTTGAATTTCTCCATTCATAAAATGAGCAAGATTATACATTGTTTTTCCAATTCTATGATCCGTAATTCTACCCTGAGGATAATTATATGTTCTGATCTTGGCAGATCTATCTCCAGTAGATACTAAAGATTTACGCTGATCTGCTCTTTCTTTAGCTAATCTTTCTTCCTCAACTTGATACAATCTTGATCTTAATACTTGTAGTGCTTTTTCATAATTCTTGTGCTGTGATCTTCCGTCTTGACACTCAACTACTGTTCCCGTAGGAATATGAGTTAACCTTACTGCAGACTCCGTTTTATTTACGTGCTGCCCACCTGCGCCAGATGATCGAAAAGTATCTTTTTTTACATCAGCTAAGTTTAAATCAAAATCTACTTCTTCTGCTTCAGGCAATACAGCAACCGTAATTGCTGATGTATGGACCCTACCTTGTGATTCTGTTTCTGGAACACGTTGAACTCTATGAACACCAGATTCAAACTTTAATTGACCATATACTTCCTCTCCAGATATACTCATGGTTACTTCTCTAAACCCTTTTGTACCTCCTTCGTTGGAATTGATTACCTCATAAGACCATGATTTTACTTTAAAATACATGGTAAACATTCGAAAAATATCTTCTACAAAAATACACGCTTCATCTCCTCCGGTTCCTGCTCTAAGTTCCATGATGACATTTTTATTGTCATTGGGGTCTTTTGGAATTAACAGCCATTTAATTTTCTCCTCTAATTCCACTTTTTTAGCAAGGTATTCTTCTAATTCTTCTTTAGCTAAAGCCTTGAATTCTGCATCATCTTCATGCTGGATTATTTCTCTAGCATTGGTGATGTTTTCTGTTATTTCTTTATAACTATGGTATGTAGATACAATTTCAGCTAAATCTTTATATTCTCTGTTTAGTTTGACATACCTACCCATATCATTAATGACTTCTGGGTCCACCATTTGTTTGGCAATTTCATCATAACGAATGGCAATTTGTTCTAATTTTTCTATGATGCCTACATCACTCATTGGTAGTAAAATTCTCCCTTATCACTTAAAATTGTCAACTCTTTTTTTGCAGATGACTCCACATGCCCTATGATTTTAGCATCTAAATTAAATGAAGAACAAATTTCTATTATATCATCTGCGTACTTTGGATCAATGTATATTTCCATTCTGTGTCCCATATTAAAGACCTTATACATTTCTTGCCAAGGGGTTGATGATTCAGATTGAATTAATTCAAACAAAGGAGGTGTATCAAATAAGTTGTTTTTTATCACATGTAGCTTATCTATAAAATGTAAGACCTTGGTTTGACCTCCACCACTGCAATGAACCATCCCATGGATTTGTTTTCTATGAGCCTTTAAAATTTCTGAAATTACTGGGGCATATGTTCTTGTTGGAGAAAGAACTAACTTTCCAACATCAAGCGAAACATTATCCAACTTTTCTGTCAAATCTCTAGATCCAGAATAAACAAGTTCAGCTGATATAGAAGGATCAAATGTTTCTGGATATTTTTTAGCAATATTATTATTAAATACATCATGACGAGCAGAGGTTAACCCATTACTACCCATACCACCATTATATTGATTTTCATAGGTAGTTTGCCCTGTTGATGATAATCCGATAATTACATCTCCATCTTGAATATTGTGATTACTTATGACTTCATCTCTTTTCATACGAGCCACCACAGTTGAATCAACTATTATAGTTCTAACTAAATCCCCTACGTCAGCTGTTTCCCCACCAGTTGAGTGAATAGAAACACCAAATTTCCTTAATTCATCCAATAACTCTTCAGTGCCATTTATAATAGATGAAATTACACTTCCGTCAACAAGGGATTTATTTCTACCTATTGTTGAAGACACTAAAATGTTTTCTACTGCTCCAACACATAATAAATCGTCAATATTCATGATGAGTGCATCTTGAGCAATGCCTTTCCAAACTGATAAATCTCCAGTCTCTTTCCAATAAGCATAAGCCAAAGATGATTTGGTACCTGCACCATCAGCATGCATTACTATACAATGTTCATCAGAACCAGATAAATAATCGGGAACTATTTTGCAAAACGCCCTTGGGAATAAACCCTTATCCACATTTTTTATGGCTTGGTGTACTTCTTCTTTCCCTGAACTTACGCCTCTTAAAGCATATCTTGAATTATCAATCATATTGGAGAAATAAAAAAACCCCTTTCGGGGTTTAACTTAATTGATGCTACTCTTCAGAATCTGGAGAATAGTCTGTACTTAAAACAATAAATTGTGTTCTACGATTTTTTTGGTGTGCAGCTTCTTGTTCTTCTTTAGTAGACAACTTGTCAATTGCCCCACATTCTAAACTTTCCATTCTAGGTCTATCCTCACCATAACCAACAGGCACCATTCTTTCTTTAGGAATTCCTTTAGAAATAAGATAATCAACACAAGACTGAGCTCTTCTTTGAGATAGTTTTTTATTGTATTTATCTGACCCTCTACAATCTGTATGAGCTTGAAGTTCAATAACAATATTAGGGTTATCCATAAGTGTAGCATATAAAAAGTCTAAAGAATCCTCAGAATTTACATTGGCATCGATCAATAATTCGGCTTTATCTAATGCATACTGCACTTCTGGGAAATCAATAACGGCTGCCTCCCCTGACTCATCAACAATTGGAATAAGGTAAACTTCTTCTAAAAATCTTTTAGAATTTTCTTCATTAATCGTACTTATTTGATTTCTAGCCACCAAAAAGCTGTCTTTTTCTACCTCAATTTCGTAAACCATATCTTTTAATATGTAACGCTTCCCTTTTGAAATTTCCTCAAAAATAGCCTTCCCTTCTCCATCAGTTGTTTGAACATATTCTGAAACAATTCCACCAGCAGTTGATGTGTCGATTCCAGTTACTTTTATGGTAACACCAGGAATTTGCTCATTAGTCTCTTTATTACTAACAAATACACTTAGAGAAAATTGTATTTCAGGAAGGTTAAAATTATATAAATCATCTTTTCCTTTGCCTCCTAAATCTACCCTAGATGAAGTAATGTATCCTCTTTTATCGCTACCTCTTTCAAAGATAATTCCAAAATCGTGCTCAGGAGAATTTATAGGGTATTGTAAGTTTTCTGCATTACCCCAAGTCTTATCACCAGTACTTTCTGCTTTAAATACATCTAGGCCACCTAAACCTATGTAACCATTGGATGAAAAATACAATGTATTATCTTCCGATAAATAAGGAAACATTTCATCTCCGTCAGTGTTAATATCAGCTCCTAAATTGGTTGGAGAAAGCCAAGAGTCTTCTCTCTTATCATATTCAGACATCCATAAATCTTTCCCTCCATATCCACCAGGAAAATCAGCAGAAAATATCATGTATCTCATGGTAGAATTAATAGCTGGATGACCACAAGACAATGTATCAGCCCCTTCAGGTTTTAACTGAACTTTTTCCGCTTGTGTCCATGAATTCCCTTTCTTCTCCGCATGAAAAATCTCGCATCCTAAATTAATTTTCTTTTCTCTAGGACATCTAGTAAAGAAAATTTGATCTCCTTTTGATGATAACACTGCCGGCCCCTCATTATCTTTAGTATTGATAGAGTTTGGCAACAACTGTGGTTCACTCCATTTACCATTATTATCTCTTGTTGTTGACCATAAGTCCATAAAACTTTCACCAGTCCTAGCGTCTATTCCATCCCCAGTTGAACCTTCACGTGCAGAAGCAAATATGAGCACATTGTGTTTTTTATCTCCCCATGTTGGAGAAAAATCATAATGATCTGAGTTAATTAAAATTTCATTCTGAATCATATGCTTAGTAGGGTTTTCTTTCCACTCAATAGCCTTTTCGCAAGATGCTAAAGCTTCAGTTGCTTTGGCATCTTCAGCATTAATCTCAAGATATTTTTTGATGTTTTCTAGAGCTGATTGATACTCACCTTGCTCCTTAAGTACGTCTGCTAATAATAAATAGATATTGGCATCTTTTTCGTGATACTTCAACTTAATTGCTCTTTGATAATAAGTTTGTGCTTGAGCTGGTTCAACAGAATAACGATAACATTCTGCTAATTGAAAATTAATTCTTCCTTTTTCGTTGATATCTTTTTCTTTTACCTCACCCTTCTTATACAAATCTATAGCCGAAAAATAAGCTTCGTTATCAAACTTAATGTCTGCATCTGAAATAAAATTTTTCTGTGCACTATAACTTGAGAAAATTATAATAAAGATTAGTGAAAGGAAATAATTGAAATTTCTAAAATTCATTAATTCAGTTTTTTGGATGTACTTAATCATATTTTAAAGATAAGATGGATTGCAAAAATAATCAAATATTTTTCTTGAAAATCCAAAATTAAACAATACTAACAGAGAAGTTTAAACAAAGACCATTCCAAATGTTAATTCACATAAACTTTATTAGTAAGTGTTTTATTGACAATAAGTGTCGTTTTTGTTGATAAAAAAAAGGCTAAAACCAATTAAGTTATTTGCTCAGATAAGAATATAAATTACATTTGCAGACAAACTAAATTAACTCTTAATTATTCAAATTAATGGCCAAATCAAAATTAGAATATATATGGTTAGATGGATATCATCCAACCCAAAACATGAGAAGCAAAACTAAAATTGTTAATGATTTTAGTGGTAAACTAGAAGATTGTCCTCTGTGGTCTTTCGATGGAAGCTCCACAAAACAAGCTGAAGGAAATTCATCCGATTGCTTACTAAAACCTGTTGCCTGTTACCCAGACCCAGTAAGAGAAAATGGATTTTTAGTTATGACAGAGGTTTTAAATGCTGATGGAACACCACATGATTCCAATGCAAGAGCTAGAATTGATGATGATGACAACGATTTTTGGTTTGGTTTTGAACAAGAATACTTTATTATGGATGTACAAACTCAACTTCCTTTAGGATTCCCAATGGGGGGATATCCAGGACCACAAGGTTTGTACTATTGCTCAGTAGGTGGAAGAAATACACATGGAAGACATCTTGTTGAAGAGCATGCAGATATATGTATTGAAGCTGGAATAAACATTGAAGGAATTAACCAAGAAGTAGCCAGTGGACAATGGGAATTCCAATTATTTGCGAAAGGAGCAAAAAAAGCTGGTGATGAAATGTGGATTGCCAGATATATTTTAGATAGACTTACTGAAGATTATGGTTATTACATTGAATACCACCCAAAACCCATTAAAGGAGACTGGAATGGTTCTGGAATGCATGCCAATTTTTCAAATACATTATTAAGAACATGTGGCTCTAAAGAAACTTATGAAAAAGTTTGTGAAGCATTTAGACCTGTGGCTAAAGATCATATAAATGTTTATGGAGCATACAATGATCAAAGATTAACTGGACTTCATGAAACAGCATCTATAGATGATTTTAGTTATGGAGTTTCTGACAGAGGAGCATCCATAAGAATTCCTATTATCACAGTTGAAAATGGATGGAAAGGTTGGCTAGAAGACAGAAGGCCAGCTTCAAATGGAGATCCTTATAAAATTGCAGGAAGAATTATTGAAACAGTAAAATCTGCCCAGATTTAAGTAACGGTAATAAAGATATAAGCTAAATAGCCGAATAGTAGTAATACCCCTCCTATTCGGCTTATTTTTTTTCTGATAAAAATAAATAAACCAAACAATAGTACTACACCTATCATTACCCCAAAATCAAAGTAAAGTAATGTTAGCTTTAATTTCAACTCTTGAAAAAGGCTAGTAATTCCAAGAACTGCAAAAACATTAAAAATATTTGATCCCATCAAATTTCCAATTGAAATGTTATTCTGACCTCTAAATAAAGCTGCCATAGATGTTACCAATTCTGGCAAAGATGTTCCTAAAGCCACTACAGTAACTCCAATAACAAATTCTGATACACCAAAATAAGAGGCAATCAAAACCGAGTGTTTTACAAATAATTCGGAGCCAAAATACAGCCCAACTGAGCCCAAAGCAAAAAACAAAAATGCTAGCCAAAAACTATTATTCTGAGTTTCTGCTGGAGTATCATCCGAGTACGAAATATATCTAATTGAAAGAAATATAAAAGAAACTAATCCTAATAGAAACATTAACCCTTCTGTTACACTCAAAACACCATCCAAAATGAAAACAACGTATAGCAATGATGAAAAGAGCATGATCCACCATGATAATCTATATGTATTTGGATTTACATTGATTGGTTTAATTATAACTGAAATACCGAGTACCAAAGCAATATTGGCAATATTGGAGCCCATAACATTTCCAATGGCAATATCTGCCACATTATCAAAAGCAGCTTGAATACTTACCATAAGTTCAGGAGCAGAGGTTCCAAATGAAACAACGGTTACGCCAATTAAAAATGAAGGGACTCGGAAAATATTAGCAAATGAAACTGCACCTCTGACTAATAAATCACCACCTAAAATTAGCAGGGCTAATCCTAAAAGCAAAAAAAATATACTAGCCGTAATCACTTGTTATTATTATTTGGCGATTCATTATTTTGAGGATCATCAAATGCTGCCCTTTTAATATCATCCTGAATTTCTTGAGAAGCGTCTCTTATTTGCCTTAAACCTCTACCAAATGTTCGGGCCATTTTTGGTATGCTTTTAGAACCAAAAAAAATAAGAATTATTAAAAAGACAAAAAACAGTTCACCTGTACTAATACCATCAAGTAATAACAGATGAATATGGTCAATCATTAGCTTTTAATATTTTTCTTAGAAAAGTCTACCACAAGCGGGGTAGCAATAAATAATGATGAATAAGTTCCAACCAAAACACCAATCATAAGTGCAAAGGAAAACCCTTTAATTGATTCACCACCAAATATGAAAATGGTTAACAACACTAAAAATGTACTCAATGAAGTATTGATTGTTCTTGATAATGTGCTGTTTAGAGCTCTGTCAACTACCTGCACTGATGATGATTTTTTGTGTAATAATGCATATTCTCTAATTCTATCAAATACTACAACAGTATCATTAATTGAATAACCAATAACAGTTAGTATTGCAGCTATGAAAGCTTGATCAATTTCCATTGAAAATGGTAAAATGTTATAGAATATAGAAAATAATCCTAGTACGACTAAAACATCATGGAACATAGCGACTAAAGCACCAAGGCCATATTGCCATTTTCTAAATCTAAAGGCTATGTAAATGAAAATAACAAATAGAGAAAATAAAACTGCTAAAAATGAACCTTGTATTAATTCATTTGAAATTTGTTTTTCCACTCCTCTAGAGTAAACAATTTTATAACTTTTTTCATCATTTAAACCAGCATCTTCAGTATAGCCAAGATTATCAAAAGCAACTGCCATTGAAGAATCTATTTTGGATAATTTGTTTTTCACCCCTGAACCTTCTAAATATTTTGTAGTAATTTCAAGTGTAAAATTATTATCAACCGTTTTTATCTCTGGTGATACTTTATTTCCTTCTTCATCAACACAAACATCAGCAATGGCAAGCCTGACTTCTTCTTTATTCATTTCATCAGTAAACTCAACTCTGTATGATCTACCTCCAGTGAACTCAACACTACCATCAAGACCTTTAGTAAACAAAGAATAGATTCCTACAATTACGATTATTGCTGATAATGCGTAAGAAATTTTTCTTTTAGATAAAAAACTTATAGAAGTAGATGTAAACAAACTTTTTGTTGCATTTCTGTAAAAAGATAAATCCCATTTTTTATCTAATAAATAAGAGAAAATTAATCTAGTTATAAATATTGCACTAAATAAAGATGTAAATACACCAATAATTAAAGTTGTAGCAAATCCTTGTATAGGACCAGAACCAAAATAAGCTAAAACTACTGCCGTAAGCAATGAAGTAACATTGGCATCAATGATAGCTGTATAGGCATGTTTATACCCATCTTGAATTGCTAATTTAATTCCCTTACCGTTACTCAATTCTTCCTTTACTCTTTCGTAAATAAGGACATTGGCATCAACAGACATACCAATTGTAAGAATTAAACCAGCAAAGCCAGGTAAGGTTAACGCTGCACCTAAGGATGCTAATGTTCCAAAAATGAAGAAAACGTTTGCTACCAATGCTATGTTAGCAACAAAACCTGCTCTCTTGTAGTAAAAGAGCATGTAAAGTAAAATTAATAACCCAGCACCAATTAATGACCAAGTCCCAGAGACAATATTTTCCTCACCTAGTGATGGACCAACAATAGCTTCATCAGCAATTTTAGCAGGAACAGGTAATGATCCAGCTTTAAGAATATTAGCTAAGTCTTGTGCCTCTTCTATAGTTTCAAAACCACCAGAAATCTCTGTACTACCTCCAGAAATTTTTTGATTAATTCTTGGAGCTGAAAATACCTGATCATCTAAAACTATGGCAATAATTTTACCTACTTTTTTCTCAGTCCAATTTGACCAAGTATCAGCTATTTTAGAATCAAAAGTTAAAAGAACAGATGGTTTGGAGTTCTGATCAAAACTTTGCATTGCATCCACAATGTCTTCACCATTTATTTTTGCTTCACCATTTTTAGGGATTTCAATAGCCATTAACTGATGACCTTCATAATTGTAGCCTTTTTCTTTGGTGTAATACTCCTTAGTCCATAAAAATTTGACTCTTTTGAATTGACCAAAGATTTCATTGGCTTTTTCAGTTTTTAAAATATTGTTTACTCTTGAAGTATCTGCAGTTTTAGCAAAACCAATTATTGGAGATCCTGGAACGTGTGCAAACTTCAAGCTTCCATTTAAAATTTTACCCTCAGCTAGCATCAAAGAATCTTCTATACTTTTCTCAATAGCTCTTAGCTCTGATAAAGAGTCAAAGGCGGCTTTCTCTTCATTATAAATGGCTAAATCCACATCTGACAAAAGCGCTAGTGAATCTTCAGAAATCTCAACAAAAATTTCTGTAGAATCTTCATCAGCTTTAGATGAAAAAGACTTTGTTAAATCCACAAATTTATTTGTCCAGTCTTGGTGGGCTCCATCCCAAAATTCTAAACTTGCTGTAGATTGTAATAATTTTCGAATCCTGCTTTTATCTTTTGCCCCTGGTAATTCAATTTGTAATCTACCAGAAACAGCCAGTTTTTTAATGTTAGGTTGACTTACCCCAAACTTATTAATACGAGACTCAATTATTCGGTGAGTTTGCTCAATAGATTCTTCACTTATTTCTCTAAGTTTAGCAATTATTTCATCATTATTTTTGGTATTGGCTTTGTCTAAATAATCCTTTAAACCTACTGTGAAAAAAGTCATAGGTTCATCACCATAAAGCTCTTTGTAGTGAGCAGCAAACAAACCAATAAAATCATCACTAGCAGCATCTACTGAAGACTCACCATTTCTGTAGTCTTCTATTGCAGCATTAAAAGGTTTTCTAAATGAAGGCTTTTTTGCAGATGCTTTTGCGAAATTTCTTACCAAGTCTTGAATTGAAACCTCAAGCGTTACACTCATTCCACCCTGAAGGTCAAGACCTAGTCCAAGTTCTTGATCTTTGCATCTTTGATAATCTAAATCAATTAACGGATATACTGGCGTGTCCGATTTGTCAGAAAGTAATTTTTGCTCATAATGATTAATCACCAATTGCTTGACCTTTTCTGAACCAACTTCAACAGTAGAATCTTTCCCGTTAACTTTAATGTCGGTAAATATGAAATTATTATCTACAATAGAATCATATTTACTGTTAGCCATTTCATTAACATTAGATTCAAAAGATCTTGTAACCCATGAAAAAGAAAGTTGATATAAACAAGCTAAAAATAATAGGATTGTGAATACCCAAATAGCGCTTCTATTTCTCATCAAATATTTTTTATAGTATTAATAACACAAAATTGAGGGCGCAAATATAAAATTTCAAATGGTTATTACCAACTTAAAGCAAACAACTTCGTTATCATATTCAAATACTAATTAACTTTAGAAAAAATAATTTTTAAAAATTAACATGAATATTAGACATAAAATTCTCTTTAGTGATGAAATTAAGTTAATTAAATATTCATTTTTTATTTTTATTTCAGCACTTTATTCCAGTACATTTTTTACCCAGCAATTACACGTAAGTCCAGCAAATGACATTGTAGTAATTGAGAATAATGACACATTGCTAAACCCTTGGACTGGGGGGCTTAATGCAGTTCAAATTTCTAAAATAGATTTGAATTTTGATTCAATGGAAGACCTGTTTGTCTTTGACAGGACTGGAAACAAAATACTTACATATATTAATAGTGGTGATGCATTTATTTACGACCCATCTTTTGAATTAAAATTCCCAACTGATCTAAGAGATTGGGTATTACTAAGAGATTTCAACAACGATAACAAGAAAGATATTTTTTGTTCCGTTTCAGGCGGAATTGGGGTATGGATAAATACATCTAATGGAAGTGAATTGTCCTTTACATTAATTACAAACCCTTTTATTTACTCCTATCAATATGCTACCAACACAAACTTGTATGTAAGTGTCGTAGATATCCCCGCTATTGACGATATTGATGGTGACGGAGATTTAGACATACTTAGCTTCGGTGTTTTGGGCTCTAGGCTTGAATACCATAAAAATCTATCCGTGGAAAATGGATACGGTCAAGATTCTTTAATATATGAACTCAAGAATGCTTGTTGGGGTCACTTTAGAGAAGATGGTTTAACAAACACATGTATTTTATATGACACCTGCTCTTTCAATGTTTCTAATCCTGAGTCAAGTACAAATAACCAATATATAAGCACTGACCCGAAAAGACATAGTGGCTCGACCATTTTGTCTTTAGACTTAAATAATGACAATGTGAGGGACATCATATTAGGAGATGTTTCATTTGGTAATTTTGTTGCATTGTATAATGATAATACTGGAGTAAATCAAAACACTTCATTTATTAGCCAGGATACTACGTTTCCAAGCAACAGTGTTCCAGCAGATATTTATATATATCCAGCATCTTTTTACGAAGATGTAGATTTTGATGGTGTAAAAGATTTTATAGCATCACCCAACTCTGATAATGATACCGAGGATAAAGAAAGCATTTGGTACTATAAAAACTATGGAACTAATGATGCTCCTTCATTTTATTTTCAGCAAAATAACTTTCTACAAGACGAAACTATAGAACTAGGAAGAGGTGCTAAGCCGTTTTTGGTAGACCTAAACAATGATGAATTAATGGATTTGGTAGTGTCAAATTTTGGTGAATTTGATCTTAGTGTGCCTATTCATTACAGCTCAAGTATAAAATCATACCTTAATATAGGAACTGCATCAAACCCAATTTTTAGTAAAACAAGTGACGACTTTCAAAATATTTCAAGTACTCTAAACCAACTCAATCTTGCTCCTGCTTTTGGGGATCTTGATGCAGATGGAGATCTTGATGTGATAGTAGGAGATTTTGATGGGAATTTACATTATTTTGAAAACACTTCTACAAACCCAAATCAAATGAATTTAACTTTATCTATTTCCCCTATAACTGATCAATTTAACAATGTTTTTGATGTTGGATATTGTGCTCACCCAACACTTTTTGACATTGATAATGACAATGATTTAGACTTAATTGTAGGAGAAGCTATTGGTAATTTGAACTACATTCAAAACAAAGGAGATTCAACCCTATTTGATTTTGAACTTATTTCTGAAACATTAGGTCAAGTTGATGTATCTGAATGGTGGACAAATATTGGGTCAAGCGCACCAGTTTTTAAAACAGTAGATCAAGAAGTTATTTTATTTGTTGGGAGCGAACGTGGTAAAATTTTCAAATACAACAATATATCAAATAACCTTAATGGTAGTTTCAACTTATTAGATAGCAACTTATTTGATATTTATACTGGCCCAAATAACATACCGGCTATTTATGATATAAATAATGATACTATTTTAGATTATATTATTGGTAATAAGAGAGGAGGACTATCACTTTATTATGGCTCTCTTGACTCTAACATTAGTGCCATTTCAAATTCAAACACAAAAGAATACATCATCTACCCCAACCCAAGTAATACTAAAATACACATAGACGTTCCTGAATTAATTGAATATCAAATATTTAATATAGGAGGAGCGATGGTCAAAAAAGGAGTCACTCTAAACGAAATTAACATAGAAAAAATGGATAACGGTATTTACTTTCTTTCATTTACACTTTATGAAAAAAATTATGTTTTAAAGTTTATAAAGTGTCCAAATCAGTAAATAAGTCAATTGTAATCATTGATGGTGATTGTGTCTTTTGTAATTATTGGGGGAATTTCATAATAAAAAACGACAAGTCTAAAAAAATTCACATTACCACAGCAACATCAAAAATTGGTATAGAACTAATTGAATCAACTTCTGAAAAAATTAACATAAATGAAACTATAGTTTTTTTCAAAAATGAAAACGTATATCTATATGCTGATGCAGTTTTGCAATTAATTAGACAAATGAAAAATTATATGCTTTACCCTCTTCTAACAGGTTACTTAATGCCCAATTCAATAAGAAATGGGCTATATCTTTTCATTTCAAAAAGAAGAAAAAAATTAATGACAAACCAATGTCACATTATAGACTTAAGAGAAAAAGAAAGGTTTATTTTATAAACTATTAAGTGCCTCGTTCATGTTTCTGACAGCTGCAGCACTTTTAACAAATAATTCTTCTTCCTCTTGATTTAGATTAAGATCAACTATTGATTCCCAACCTGACTTTCCAACTACAACTGGGACACCAATACAAATATCATTTTGACCATATTCGCCTTCAAGATAAACTGAACATGGTATAATTCTTTTTTGATCATTTAAAATACTATCTACCAAGTAAGCCACAGCAGCACCTGGAGCATACCAAGCAGAAGTCCCTAACATACCTGTTAATGTTTTACCACCAACCATCGTATCAGCAGCAACTTTAGACAAGGCAGACTCGTCTAAAAGTTGACTAAATGGTATTCCACTGTAAGTTGCTAAACGTGTTAGAGGTATCATAGTTGTATCTCCATGCCCTCCTATTACCATTCCATGGATATCATTAGATGGCCTACCTAAAGCAAGTGATAAATATGTTCTAAATCTAGCACTATCCAATGCTCCACCCATTCCAATAACTCTATGCTTACTAAGACCGCTTTCTTTAAATGTTAAGTATGTCATGGTGTCCATTGGGTTAGATACGATAACTAAAACAGCATCTGGTGAGTGCTCAAGAACACTATTTGTTACCGTCTTAACAATTCCTGCGTTAACCCCAATCAATTCTTCTCTTGTCATCCCTGGTTTTCTTGGAATTCCACTAGTAACTACTACTACATCACTTCCAGCAGTTTTGCTGTAATCATTAGTGCTCCCCACAATCTTAGTATTAAACCCTAGTAAAGAAGATGTTTGAGTCATGTCTAATGCTTTACCTTCAGCAAAATTTTCTCTAATATCCAGCAGAACTACTTCACTAGCAATTCTTTTGTAGGCAATTGCATCTGCACATGTTGAACCTACATTTCCTGCACCTATGATTGTTACTTTCATTTTAATTTGATTAAATTTTAATTTCTGCGAAATTATAAAATTCAATATCTTTAAGTAGCTATTTTATAAATAGTTGTAAAAAAAAACATAAATTATTTACTAATTGAGGCAACCATTGCAATTTAAATCGTTTGTAGAAAGTGAAATCTGAGGAGTTTAATATCATTGGACTAATAGAAGGTTGTAAAAAAAATGATAGAAAGTCTCAGCATATCATATATAATGAATTTTATGGCAAAATGATGGGAGTTGCTTTAAGGTATTTTAGAGACCAAGACACAGCTAGTGATGTTGTGCAAGAAAGCTTCATTAAAGCATTTTCGAAAATTAATCAGTTCGAAGGTGGAGTCAACTTTGGAGGATGGTTAAAACGCATTGTAGTAAATCACTCTTTAGATATTCTAAGAAAAAATAAAAAAATCTCATTTACGAATGAAGATTCACTTTATGATAAGTCACATGTTGAGGAAGATGATGTTTCAAAATATGAAAACATAAATATGAATCAAATTTTAGATGCAGTTCAGCAACTAAGCACCTCTTACAAAGCCGTTTTTAACCTTTATGTACTTGATGGCTTAACCCATAAAGAAATAGCGCAAGTACTTAATATAAGTGAAGGCACTTCTAAATCAAATTATGCTAAAGCAAAAGCAAAATTGAAAGTAATTCTTTCTGATAAATTTAGTCTTTGAGCAAAAAACCAACATATGACTCTTTTGAAGACCTTATTAAAGATAAGCTCGATAAATTTGAAAGCAATCATGGAAAAGATTGGAGTGCCATTTCCAATAAGCTTGATAAAATTGACGCTGTCAATAAAAACAAGAAAAGTCGATCAAATTTATTTTTGGCTTTATCGTTAATATGTGCAATTAGTCTTGTTACTGTATGGTATTATAACGAAAATAAGCCACTAAATACTGTAGTTAAAAATGATGCATTAACAACAAATACAGAAGAAACACCTGTTGAAAAACCCAAAAAGGAAGATGTAGCTGATGCTGATAACGCTGAAATTTTAATTGAACCAACCTTAGCAACTGAAAAAACAGTTAATGAAAAAAATAATTCTGGTGACCAAAACCAACAAGTTCCACTATATAGAGATGACACTTCCAATATTCCGAATCAAGATACAACTCAAAATGTAACCTCAATCGAACCTGTTTTAGATAGCTCAACAACAGATACGACAATTGGTGATTCTGCCATCAATTATAATCTCACCATTATTTCCAATAAAAATCAAATATGCTATGATGACTCTATATTGCTATACACAGATGGATGTGATAGTTGTAACATATTGTGGGTTGTAAATGGTATAGATTATGGAAACAATAAAGAATTGAAAATTATTGGGAAAGAAGATATTTCTGTTTCTCTTTTTGAAATTACTTTAAAAGATTCCACATATAATTCCGTATTGAAAGATTCTACAACTATAACTGTAAATAGAGCTCCAGAATTTGAAATAAATTATGAAACAACAGAAGACAATGGTACAATCAGTACATATTTAACTCCTATTGTTGTTAATGATTATTCTAATGGGAAATACGATATTTTTCAGGACGGAACATTTAATTGGGATTTTGGAGATGGAACATTTGAAACCACAACATACCCAAGACACGAGTATACAGTAAATGGTTTATTCATGGCTTATCTCTCCTTCACTGATATTTATGAATGTACATCTTATTCTAATAGAGAAATTGAAATTACATCGAACTTTGACATTCTTGCTCCTAACACATTTACTCCAAATGGAGATGGTGTAAATGACATCTTTATGCCAGAAGGAATTAAAATCAGTGGACTTTCATTTGAATTACTAATTTTCAATAAAAGTGGTAAAGTAGTATATGCTACTAAAAATATAAATAGTGGATGGAATGGCTTCAATCAAAATACTGGCCAAAAGTGCACTAATGGTAATTATTTATGGGTTGTTAAATTAGAAAATGAAGATGGCTCAATTAGCCAATATCAAGGATCTATTCTATTGGTAGATTAAATCTACCTATGCATCAATATTTGCATATTTTGCGTTTTTCTCGATAAATTCTCTTCTTGGTGGCACGTCATCACCCATTAACATAGAAAAAATTCTGTCTGCCTCTGCTGCACTTTCGATAGTAACTTGACGTAAGGTTCTATTTTCAGGTGACATAGTGGTATCCCATAATTGTTCTGCATTCATCTCACCTAAACCTTTATAACGTTGTACATGGACGCTTGATTCACTTCCTGCACCTTTCATATCATTAATGTATGTATCTCTCTCTTTGTCGTCCCAAGCATATTTAGCTTGCTTTCCTTTTTTAACAAGATACAATGGTGGTGTAGCAATATAGATATAACCGTTTTCAATCATTTCTCTCATGTACCTAAAAAAGAATGTCAAGATTAGCGTTTGAATATGACTACCATCAACATCAGCATCACACATGATTACTGCTTTATGATACCTCAACTTTTCCAAATTCAAGGCTTTGGAATCCTCTTCGGTTCCAACTCTAACACCTAATGCAGTATAAATGTTTTTAATTTCTTCATTTTCAAAGATTTTATGAACCATGGCTTTTTCCACATTAAGAATTTTACCTCTTAGTGGCATAATAGCTTGAAATTCACGATCTCTACCTTGTTTTGCGGTCCCACCTGCTGAATCACCCTCAACAAGAAATAATTCACACTTAGAAGGATCCTTAGAAGCACAATCAGCTAGTTTACCAGGTAATCCTGCACCACCCATTGGGTTTTTTCGCTGAACCATTTCACGTGCTTTTCTTGCAGCATGTCTTGCAGTAGCAGCTAGAATTACTTTCTCAATAATTTTTTTGGCATCAGCAGGGTTTTCCTCAAGATAATTTGAAAGCATTTCACTGACTGCCTGGCTTACAGGTGCAGAAACTTCTCTATTCCCAAGCTTGGTTTTTGTTTGACCTTCAAATTGAGGTTCAGCAACTTTAACTGAAACAATAGCAGTTAGCCCCTCTCTAAAGTCATCTCCTGAAATCTCAAATTTCAATTTGTCAAGCATACCTGAATTTTCGGCATACTTTTTCAAAGTGTTTGTTAATCCTCTTCTAAATCCTGTCAAATGAGTACCACCTTCATGGGTGTTTATATTATTTACATAACTATGTATATTTTCACTGTAGCTGGTGTTGTAAATCATAGCTACTTCAACAGGAATGTTATCCTTCTCCCCTTCAATTGCAACAACTTTTTCAATTAACCTTTCTCTGGTTCCATCTAAAAATTCTACAAATTCTGACAACCCTCTTTCAGAGAAAAAAGTTTCAGCTTTAAATTCTCCATTTTCATCTTTTTCTCTCTCATCAGTTAAGTTGATTGTGATTCCTTTATTGAGGTAAGCCAATTCTCTCATTCTTGCTGAAAGGGTATCGTATGAATACACAATGTCATCAAAAATTTCTGTATCGGGCATGAATTCAACTTCAGTACCTCTTTCTGTAGTTTTGCCAACTTCCTCAACTTCTTTGGTCTTTTTACCTTTAGAATACTCTTGTTCCCAAATTTTACCATCCCTGTGCACTGTAGCTTTAAGATAGATAGAAAGTGCATTTACACACGAAACCCCAACACCATGAAGACCACCAGAAACTTTATAGGAATCTTTATCAAATTTTCCACCTGCTCCAATTTTTGTCATAACAACTTCTAGTGCTGAAACACCTTCTTTTTTATGCATATCAACTGGAATACCCCTTCCATTATCTCTTACTTTTATTCCATTTTCTTGGGAAATGGTTACAGAAATGGCATCACAATGCCCAGCTAACGCTTCATCAATAGAATTATCTACCACCTCATAAACTAGATGATGTAACCCTCTAGAACCAACATCTCCAATATACATGGACGGACGCATACGAACATGCTCTATCCCCTCTAATGCCTGAATACTATCTGCAGAATATTTTTTCTCTTCACTCATCGCTAAAATTTTGAACGAACAAATATAGTGTTTTACCCTTATAAAACACCCTAATTAGCCCCAATATGAAAGGGAGTTTTCAACAGCACTAAAAACTTAGAGTTACACCACCAAAAATGTTAATTGACTGAACAGGTGTATTTGTCCAAAACTGGTATCGTTTTGCTGTGAAGTTATTGAACTTAATAAATGCTGAAACTTTTTCATTATATCTGTATTCAGCGGATAAATTTAAATCTACAAATGGTTTTAATTTATACGCATATCTATCACCAGATATCTCGTTAAAATGTGTGTTTTGGTCATTTATATCATCTACAATATTATTGGAAAGTGTAGGCACATTAAAGGAATAAACATTTCGTGTCCCAATTAAAAACAGATCACTTCTAATTATTAACTTATCAGACAAATCTACTATTGCCGATCCTGTTAATTTAAAGTCTGGCTGTTGCCATGCTTTTGCATCTTCATCTATGTTATCTGATCTTAATTTATAGATAAAGTATTCTGCTTTTCCTGCTACTTTTAATTTCTCCCCGTTTTGATAAGTGACTTCACCTAAAATCGTAGTACGAGTTATTTTGTTATAGGTCAACTGAAATTTATTTTCAATAGATGAAATTGTATCTGGGACATGAAAATAAAAGTTATCTAATCTATCGATATTAGCGGAAAAATTGAATGTGAAGTTGCTGCTCATAGAACCTCTTATACCAGCATATAAATTTGAACGCTGTACAGTGTTTTTAATATCTATGTCCTCAGATAAAAATGGGTTTTCTATTCTTAACTTATTAAATGTATTCCTTTCCACATTTCCTTTCCAACCAGCGTAAGGAATAAAAACATTATTAAATAAACTATAACTTGCTTCAACATCCGGAAAAAGATAAAATTTAGCATTATCATTAATGTCAGATTGCATTGAAAATCCCACTTTAGCAATCAAATTATTTTTTCTTGTATATATGTGGGGGTTAAATCTTAAAATAGCGGTTGTTTGAGCCGTTAAACCCTGTCCAACATTTATATCATATGTTGATGTATCTAAACTTAATGAGGGTTGATTTACATTATTAATATCAAGCTCAAAAGTTCCTAAAAACTCATTTTCTAATATTACCCATCCGGAATGACCTCCAATTAAAACATGATTTTCAGCAAGCTGATATTTACTGTTTAGATGATGAAAATCTAACCAAGTTTTATATCTTAATTTATTGGTGTCCCTGCCCGTATTCTTTGAATTAAATTTCATATGAAAATCAAATAAATCATAGTTTTGACTAAAAGTAGATGAAGTGTCTTGAAATAAACCTTGGTAAATAGATGTATCAATGCCATAAAACTGATACCTATTTCTTTCATAATCTAACTCTGCCCATAAATCATGATCTAAAAAGAATTTTTGAAAATACCCACCCAAAAGCACGTCTGAGTATGTCGTATTTCCCATTTCTTTAATATTTCCAAAACTACTTTGGTAATTTCCTTTTACACCCCAACTTTCATACTTAGATCTCTTTGAGGAATAATTTAAATCAACGAAAGGAGTTAAATACATTCCAGCTCCTGCCTTTAAATAACCAGAATATAACCTATCCAGAGGTTCTACAATTTTTAATTTAGCTGGTGTTATATTTTCAATTTCATAACTTACCTCTTGTTGTTTTGGCTCCAAATAATATTTAACCTCATCCATTTGCAAAGTAGAATCTATTTGAGATGGACTAATGGCTGTTTTTTGAGCCTTAGCAATGGTTCTTGATCCAGATCCAACACCTAAAAAAGTCTCGTCCGCACCTGCATTGTTCTGACTAAACAAAGGCGTTATCCAAATAACTCCTAATAAAGTCAATAAAAATTGTATGTTATTAACTTTACTCTTCATCTTCATTGTTTTCATTATCATCTGTTTCTTGTATTGATGAATCTTCAAAAAGTTTTTGATCCTTAGGATCAATGTTGTCAAATTCAATTTCAATGTCCTCTTGGTCAGGTTGATCATTAAGTTCCATCTGTTCTAGGTTGTTTACATAATCTAATTTCTGAACAGCTTCAGCTACAATTTCATCATTTTTTGGACCATCATAATTATCTATTATACTCTGTAAACTATGCCTAGCATTAAAATAATCTTTCAGCTGAGTGAAATTATCTCCCAACAACAAAATACCTTTAGCTAACCAGTAGTCATATGTGGGTTTTTGCTGCACTAACTCCATAATTTGCGTTTCACATGTTGCATAATCTTCTCTTAAAAAATAAATGTGACATATATTATATTTAGCTTCAGCTGCGGCTTCACTTTTTGTTGTAGCAATTACATTTTCGTAATGTAACATGGCACTATCTAAGAAATTAAGTTCTTTATATGAATTGGCTAAATAAAGATTCGCATCCTCGGAAACTTTTTCACTAATTTGATTCAATGCCAATACTTTCTTTGCATAAATCAGCGTAGATTGATAATTGTCTAAATTATAGAAACAATACATCTGCCCCCTTTTAGCTAATGACAAATCTTCTTGGGTAACACCTACATTTTCTAGCGTAGAAAAATGCCCAAGAGCCAACTTGTAATTTTTTGACTCAAAAGTGATTTCACCAGCGTATTTTAATGCTTCGGTATAATAATTATTATTTGGCTTGGTCGTAATGAAGTCATAATGGAATAAAGCTTCATTCTTTTTACCCTCAGTGTAATAACAGGTGGCCATGTAATAATGAGCAGAAATCTCTTTAATCGGGTTTGTTATATTATCTAAATAATAGGATGCTTTTTCAATTTGTAAATTACAATCTCCGTTATCTCTAGCTAACTGAACAGGATGCCAAAAAGTAGAATCTTTTTGTTGTTCACTAACAGCTATTCCTCTACTATCTAACCAGCTGTAATAACCTGGTAAATCATTCCTTTTAGCATAAACTTCCATCATTAATTCTATGGATAATTCATTTTCTAATTCTGCATCAGGATAGTCATCTAAAACTTTCAATAAAAATTTCTCTCCTTCGTCAATATTTCCTTCCTTTATGTAGATACTCCCCACCTCAACATGTGCTGTTGAAATGTAATTGTTATTGGGGTACTCATCAATAAATTTTAAATATGTATTAATGGCTTCTGTATTTTTCTCCAAATCCTTGTAGGTCTGCGCTAAATTTAATAGAGATAATACCTGATACCTTGAGTTTGGATACTCATCTGTTAATTGCTGTAAAGTTTGCATTTTGCCTTCATAATCTTGTATCAAGCCCTGAGATGTAGACATTTGATATAAAGCATAACTATGATTAAAACCCTCAATAGCCAATGACTTTTTGTAATTTTCTATGGCTAAGCTATCATCCTTTAAAACAAAGTAAGCGTCAGCAATTCGAACTAAAGCTGACCTAAATTTTGAAGAATCTGGTATATTATATTGATGAATGTAATTTCTAAAATACTTTATTGACTCCTCCAGATCTAACTTTTGCTTCTTTAAATTATATGATTTAATACTTGAATAAGGCTTTGCTTTTTCAAAATAGGCATAGCCTAAATGATAATCTAAATCTTCATACTCACTTGTCAATAATACACCATTTGTATATCTGTATTTTTCATATGAAGCAATGGCTTCTTCATATTTCTCTAATCTGTAGTAACATTCTGCTCTCCAAAATTCACTCAGAGCATTTAGCTTTTGATCAATAGGATATCGCCCAACTAATTCAAAACTACCAACAGCATCTTCGTAATCACGATTGTGAAATTGTTCAACAGCCCTATTAAATACAATGATTTGATATGCACTTTGCATTCTTGGGTCCTTATCTTTTATTTTTTCGAGCGAAGTCAATGCATCGTCATAATTTTTAGTTGTCAAATAAACTTTTAATAAAAATTCATATGCTTCTTTAGCATCGTCAGTGTTAGGGTAGGTATCTATAAATTCATGAAATGCATTAATCGCTTCATCATATGGATTATAGCTAAGCTCAAAAGCTAACTTAGCATAATTAAATAATGAGTTGCGTTTAATATCTTGATCGAACTCTAATTTACTTGCTTCATGAAAAGCATTTCTAGCATAATCTTTTTCGTCTAACTTCAAATAGGCATCTGCCATGTGATAGTATGAAGTTTGAGACAATATATCTTTTCTGTAAACTACTCTTGAAAACAGAGAAACAGCCTTTTCATACTGCTTTAATTTATAGTAAGAAAAAGCAACTTGATAGTTTGATTCCCTATTGGCTTTAGCATGCTTTTTGAAAATTTTATAATAGTCTAAAGCTGATTTATAATCTTGGCTTTTGTAGTAGGAATCTCCTATTAGTTTTGCAAATTCGCCCTTTCTTTTTTCAATAACTGAATCAATATAATTTGGGGCGTATGCTATTAAATCATTGTATTTATGCTGCTGATAAAGTATTTGCGTAATGTAATATGGGATGATAGATTTAAACATTTTACTATTTGCAATCTCTTTGAATCCCACAAGAGCAGTTTGATACTTTCCTTCTTCATATGCTATGTGACTGTAATAATAGGTAGCTGGAATTTTATAATCGGATTCTCGTTGCAATAATTCATTGAAATTTACTTTTGCTTCGTCTTTCTTTTTTCTGGTAAACTTTGAATACCCTAGTTTAAATAAATATTCATTTTGATCTTCTATGGAAAGGTCATACTGATCAATTTTTTCAAAATATTCAATTGATTTAGTAAACTTTTTCATTCGATAGTAATGCCTTGCCAATTGAAGGAAAACACTTTTAGATTTTGGATGATCAGGATGATCTAAAACAAATCTTGTAAGAAGTGTTTCTACATTTTGATGATATAAATGAAGAGCACAAACAGCAAAATAATACTCAGCATTTATTCGAAGCTCATCTTGAGTATTATCAATTTCATTTATAATTTCTTTAAAATAAGCCTGTGCTGAACTATACTTCTGCTTATCATATAGTTCTTGTGCATATTTATAACTTTTATAAGAGTCTGTAAATATTAATGTTTTTTGTGCTATTCCTGCAGTAAAAAACAAAACCAAAAAAAGAATACAAAACCCCTTCCTCAACATATTAGACATTAACTAAATTTAGAATTGAAATATTATGGATTAAAGATAATTAGGGCATTGTCTATTAGATGGAATGCTATTTATTATTTTCAACCATTTTATGTTAACATTAACGAAACATTCTATTAGAAGTGTTTGATAATATTTTACTTTTGAGTGAACTTAATAAGTCAGTATATGGATAATAAACCACTTATAATATTTAATAATGTCTATATAAAACAACAGCAAAATGAAATTCTAAACAATATAAACTTAACCATAAATCAAGGTGAATTTGTCTATTTTGTTGGGAAAACTGGAAGTGGAAAAAGTAGTTTATTAAAATCTATATATGGAGATATTAAAGTTGCTCAAGGAGACATATCTGTTGATGGTCAATCTTTAAATGAAAGCAGAAAGAAACATATTTTATCACTTAGAAGGAAGTTAGGTATCATTTTTCAAGATTTTGAATTACTCATGGATAGAACCATTGAAGAAAACTTGAAATTTGTAATGAAAGCTACTGGATGGAAAGGGAAAAAAGTGATTCAAAATAAAATTAGTGAACTATTGGAAAAAGTTGAAATGTCTGATAAGGCTAAATCTTATCCTCACTTAATTTCTGGTGGTGAGCAACAGCGAATTGCTATTGCAAGAGCACTGATAAATGACCCCAAAATCATAATAGCAGATGAACCCACAGGTAATTTAGATCCTGATACCAGCAAAAAAATCATGAGCTTAATTAAAAGTATATCTTCCGAAGAACAAACAATTGTTATGGCAACTCATGATTATGACATCATTGAACAATTTCCTGGTAGAATTATTCAATTTCAAAACAAATCAATAGAGGAGTAATTTCAATTAAAGATAACTTCACACAAAGTATTCAAATTAGAATCATTTAAATATTTCATTAAAACTCTATTTCTTTTTTCTAAACTATTCTTATCAAAAGGAGTTTTAAATAGTTTTAATATTTTTTCTTTCCATTCATTTTGCTCAACAACAGTACAAACATGTTTAAAATCATCATTTACAACAAATTCTTTACCAATCAAACAATGATTAGCATTGAATAAAGCATTGATCAATTTTAATTTTACTCCCGAAGAATGATTGGAAAAAAATAAATTCAATTTGGCATTGGCAATTAATTTTTTCAATTCATCTTGATGAGGGCTTTCAATTAATTGAATATTCGAAATTTTTGCAATTTTACTTTTTAACTTATTAGAAGGGTTTAGACCTGCAATAACTAGTTGGTTAGGAATTGATTTAAAAAGATCAATAAAAAACAAAGCCGCATTTTCATTGTCATTAATATTTAAATTTCCATGGTAAAGCGCAAAATCACTTGATTCAACTTTTGTATTAAAAAATGTATTGGCATGAAAAGGGTTTAACAAGGTTGTATTACCACCAAGTAGATTTAATTTAGCCCCATCAGCCTCTGAAATAGCAAATGCTTTTTGCCCCTTATATATTTTTTTCTCATAAATTTTTAATCTTCTTGATTCTATCCAAAAAAACATCCTTTTTACAATTTTCTTTTCACTTTTATGTAAGTTTTTGTAGTATTCCCACTCTATATTGTGTGCTCTTATGAACACTCTTTTTTTGGGGAAATGAGGAATAAATGCTGTAGTATGAATTCCTTCAAATAGGATTGGATAATCATCTTTATTCAAGTTTTCATAAAGTGACTTTACAGCTCTTGATTTGACTATATATGGTTTGATTGAAAAATGTGTAATAAGACTTTTATTTCTTTCATAATAATATACTTTATCACATATCTCACTTAACTCATTACTTTTCTCTCTTCCATATTGAAAACAATGCAATATAACTTTAACTCCAATTTTATGTAGCGAATTAATTTTATAAAAAACATCTATTACTCCACCATAATTTGCAGGAAAGGGCACATCAAAAGATATTAAGTGTAATTTTTTATTTTCCAATTTGTTCATAACAATCCAATAGAGTCATAACTTCATTTTCCCATGAAAGTTCTTTTTGAGCATTTTGAACCCCTTTACTTAATAAAGATGATGCTTGAATACATTCTTTTATTGCATTTAATATAGCTTTTGGCTCATGAGAATTTACAATTACACCACATTTATATTTTTCAACGATATGCCTAATTTCAATTAAGTCACTTGAAACAACAGGAATTCCAGCCTTTAGGTAGTCAAATAGCTTATTGGGTAAGCTAAACTTATAATTTAAATTGTTCCCCTTATCTAAACTTAAACCAACATGGGCATGCATCGTATACTGCATCATATCTTCATATGGGATAGCATCCACAAAAAGGGTTTTATTTTTTAAATCATCAGCCTTTGCTCTTACTTTTAGTTGAGGAAAAACATCTCCTTTACCAACCACACACAGAAAAAGCTCTTCTTGTATGGCAATGGCCTCTAATAATTCCTCAGCACCTCTATCAACATTGATCCCTGAGCCCTGAAGGATCACAATTGGCTTATCCTCTGGTAAATTTAATTCTGCTTTGGATTTTGTATGATTCAACTGTTTATTTTCTGGCAAGTTTCTAAGAACATTAACAGATAATTCATATTCAGATTTGTAAAGCTCAGCTATAGATAAATTAACGGTGAAAACATTTTGGAGTTTAGGAAAAATAAATTCCTCTATTTTTTGCCAAACAAATTTAACTAGCTTTCTGTTTTGAATTTCAGGAACTCCTAAAAAGTACTCATGACTATCATATATAATCGGTTTTCGTTTAAACTTAGCCGCAAGCCAAACAGCTAAAAGTGTATCTAAATCATTTGCATGTAAGACATCACATTTTTTGAATAAAAGATAAAAAAACAACCTAAAATTATATTCTGCATAAAACAAGAAACCTCTATTAAATAATAAGGTAATTCTACGAGTTTGATATTCCCTAGAAATTGGTAGTGATGAATTTAATTTTCTTCCAACTAAAACAACATTCCAATTGCGATGCAATAAAGATTTAGCTACTTTATCCACTCTTTGATCATGTGAAAGATCATTTGTTACTGTAAGAATTGTTGTTTTGATATTCTTTTAATTTTAAAACAAATAAATGGAAAAATTATTGTTTACTAATTTATTGATAATTATAAGGTAAATTATATTTACGTTTGTCATTCATGAAAATCGTAAGAAATCAAGAATTAGTTGATTTTAACACCTTTGGAATAGCGTGTCAGTCTGAATATTTTGTGGAAATTAAATCAGTCAATGATTTAATGGATTTATCTAAACAAGATATTTACAAAAATCAAAATAAATTAATTCTTGGTGGAGGAAGTAATATTCTTTTTACTTCTAATTTTCAAGGATTGATCATAAAAAATAATATTACTGGTGTTGAAATCACCAAAGAAACCTCTGACTTTGTAGAAGTTAAAATTGGAGCAGGTGTAAATTGGCACGAGTTTGTCATTTATTGCGTAAATCAAGGATGGGGAGGCGTTGAAAATTTAAGTTTAATTCCTGGTAATTGTGGTACTGCCCCAATGCAAAATATTGGCGCATATGGAGTAGAGATTAAAGATACATTTACAAAACTTGAAGCATTTGAAATAAACTCTGGAAAAATAGCTCATTTTAATGCTGAAGATTGTCAATTTGGATACAGAGAAAGTGTTTTTAAAAATCAATTTAAGAATCAGTATGTTATTTTAAATATCTCGTTGAGGTTAAATAAAAATCCAGCAATTAATACATCTTATGGAGACATAAACAGAACCTTAGAATCTAAGCATATTAGCAACCCCACCATTAAGGATGTAAGTGATGCTGTTATTGAAATTAGACAAAGTAAATTGCCAGATCCCAACAAAATTGGCAATAGTGGAAGTTTCTTTAAAAATCCTATCATTCCCATTAGTCAATTAACTGATCTAAAAAAAGAATTTCCTGAAATCGTTTCATATAAAATTGATGATAGTCAAGTCAAAATTGCAGCTGGATGGCTCATTGAAAAAGCAGGATGGAAAGGGAAAACTTTTAACAACTATGGAGTTCATAAAAACCAATCCTTGGTGTTAGTAAATTATGGTGGAGCCAAAGGACAAGACATCTTCGATTTATCTCAAAAAATTTTAGAGGACATTGATAAAAAATTCCAAATTAAGTTAGAAAGAGAAGTAAACATTATTTAAGCTATTCTATAACAGCTAAGCAAGATTTTTCTCCAGATTCATTGATGACCTGAAAAATTGTTTTGGCATTGGTGCTTGAATTAAGTTCTACTGGGTGAAAGGCCAACATTTCACTACCAGGAAATGAAATGGTTAAATCTTTGGTTGTAGGAATTCCAACCTCATCAAATGTTATATGTTTTGTGCCACAATAATTATTAACTCCATATTCAACAGGGATTCCTTTTCTGAGGTTAAGGTTGGCTAATTCGTTGTAAAAATATTGAGGCTCTTGAAAGTTACTTAAGGCAAAACCACCAATAAATGTTCTTTTATGATGAACTTGCTCTCTTTCAATTGGGCAACCCCAAACAAAATTTCCATTTTTATTAAACTTAATAATCACCATTCCCATAGAGTGCCAATTATTTATTTCTTTGACCTTTTTCCTGCCTAAATGCTCCGCAACTAAATAGTGATTTCCTTTAGCATCCATCTTAAAACTGGTTAATAAAAATTTATCCAGTCCAAAGCCCTTTTCTTTTATCTCCTTTGGCGACTTAAAGGTTTTGACAATCTTCTCATTGAAGTGGTATTGATTCTTATGAACTAAAGTTAAATCATCATCATATTTAAATAAAAAATACCCTTCATAATTATATCTAATCTGAGAAGAGTAAAAACCAGCAATAACCAATTCATTTTTAGCATTAAAAAAGTAATCTAAAGCTGAAATTTTATTTCGATTTAGCTTTATTACTTCTTCTTTTATTACTTCTTGACCTAGGCTATATATGTTGAAATTGTTCCCTTTTTCCCAGTAGGTTTTAATCAAAAAAACTTTACCATTTGGCGAGATTATTAATTTATTATCTCTTTTTGTTTCAAATTTGACTTCTAATTTATTGTAGACTTCTTTTGCTAATTTTAAATCTTTATCAAAAATCAGCAATTTAATATCTTCATTTTTTCCAGAAACAAATGGAAGTTCTGCTATTACATGTAATTGATCTTCAAATGTTTTATCTGAAATAATAAAACTAGTAGGGTATCCAGATTTTTGAGGCTCTTTAAAGATTTCATTAAAAGGGCCAAACCCCAATTTTTCATCTAAAATAGAGTAGACTAAATGCGTATGCATTTGCTCATTATAACTAGCAAACAAAATAACTTTATCAAATAAATATTTAATTGAAATGAAGTCATATTTAGAATTATCTAAGCTAAATGATGCTTCTTTTTTAAGCTCATTATTGAAAATATTTATTACTAAATCACATTTTGTAGATTTTTCTCTTTGTTGTATATAAAAATATTTATCAGACGACACAACACAATTAACGGGCGAAAGACCTTTTGAACTTACCATATCACTAAATGACAATGCAATATCTTGCGCAGAGTTAATCATAATAGAAAAACCCATGAAAAGTAAAATCACATACCTATTAATCATTGTTTTGAAGGTACAAATTTTATACCTAAATGGAAAAAGCCTAATTAGCAAGAATCTTGTTTAGGATGAAATCTTTATGATTTTCATCCTTGATAGTATCCATGATTTCATTAACAAAACCTAATGTCAAATGTTGAAGTGCAGATGCCCTGCTTAATCCTCTTGAACGCAAATAGAAAAGTGCTTCATCGTCAAATTGACCAGTGGTAGATCCATGACTACACTTAACATCATCTGCATATATTTCCAACTCAGGTTTAGAATAAATTATGGCATCTTCATCTAAAAGTATATTGTTGTTTTGCTGATATGCTTCAATTTGTTGGGCATCTTGTTCAACAATTACTTTACCATTAAATACGCCAACACCATTTGATTTTATTAAACCTTTATAATTCTCATAAGATTTACAATTTGGATAAATGTGATCAATTAGGGTATGATTATCAATAAATTCGTTATTGGAAGGAGAAAAAATACCATTAAGTTCTGTGTGACAATGTTCTCCCTCTACTTTAACCTGAATATCATTTCTGATAACTTTTCCTGACGAACTGAAATTATTCGAAATGTATTTACTTTCATCCTTTTGATTAATTACATCCTTACAAAATTGAAAGTTATTATCTGTATCTTGATATTTATTGATAGTAATTCCACTATGCTCTTCCAATTCAATCAAGTTTTGATGATTCAGTAAACCATTTGAAGTGTTATTAGATTTTATAAAAAATTGATTAACTGAAATATTAGCGTTTTTAGCTATTTTAAATGCAATTCTTGAATTCACAAATCCATTAGAGGAAGACAAAATATTTACGATGTTAATGCATTCTTTGAATACATAATTTTCTCCCACTTTTATGTTTAAGTATTCACTAACTAATAGATTATTTAAACTATCAAAGTATGAAGATTTTTGAAATGAAATATCATCATTTTCAAAAGTGATAGTTAGCTCTTTGTGATTGGGTATTGAAGATAGTTTTTCATTTAATTTCCCATTTTCAATAACAATTACTGGTCCTGTTAATTTAGGAAGATTAAGCTCACTAAAATTTTCAGTTTGAATAGGAAAATCACCATGAAATTCAAGTTTTTTTAATTTCCCCCATTTCATATACCTCCAATCCTCTTCTTTCTTATCAGGCAAAGTACAATCATTAATTGCTTCCCAAATTGAAGTATCAACAGTAAAAGAATTCTTATTTAAGTTTAAAGTACTCATCATATAATAATTAGATGGCAGGTTCTAACTTCAACCAATCATATCCCCTTTCTTCTAATTCTAATGCAAGGTTTTTGTCGCCTGACTTAACTATTCTTCCATCATATAAAACGTGTACAAAATCAGGGACAATGTAATCTAGCAGACGTTGGTAATGGGTTATGACAATAGTTGCATTTTCTTTAGACTTCAATGTATTAACTCCATCTGAAACAATTTTTAAAGCATCTATATCTAAACCAGAATCTGTTTCATCCAAAATAGATAAAGTAGGATCAAGCATGGCCATCTGAAAAATTTCGTTCCTCTTTTTTTCACCACCAGAAAAACCTTCATTAACAGATCTATTTTTTAATTTATTGTCTAATCCGACTAAAGCAGATTTTTCACTAACCATTTTTAAAAAATCTTTAGCTGATATTTGATCTTTTCCTAGCGCCTTATTTTTTTCATTTAGTGCTGTTCTTAAAAAGTTAATATTGCTAACTCCTGGTATTTCCACTGGATATTGAAATGCCAAAAACATACCATTCCATGATCTCTCTTCAGGGCTTAACTCTGAAATATCTTCGTTTTGATATATAATTTTACCTTTAGTAATTTCATAATCTTCTTTACCGGCTAACACGGAGGACAACGTACTTTTTCCAGAACCATTAGGCCCCATAATTGCATGAACTTCTCCTTTTTTTATTTCTAAGTTAAGGCCTTTCAAGATCTCCTGATCTTGAACTTGGCAATGTAGATTCTCTATTTTTAGAATTGTTTCCATTTGAGATTTTAAATTTATCCTACTGAACCTTCTAGGCTGATTTCCAATAATTTTTGAGCTTCAACGGCAAACTCCATAGGGAGTTTATTCAATACTTCTTTAGCATAACCATTTACAATTAAACTAATGGCTTTTTCTTCTGGGATACCTCTTTGCATGCAATAAAAAAGTTGATCTTCTCCAATTTTAGAAGTAGTAGCTTCATGTTCTACCATGGCAGTTGGATTTTCACACTCTATATATGGAAAAGTGTGAGCACCACATACATCTGTCATTAACAGCGAATCACATTGAGAAAAATTTCTTGCATTTTTTGCCCCCTTTCCAATTTTAACCAATCCTCTATAACTGTTTTGACTTTTTCCAGCAGAAATTCCTTTTGAAATGATTGTTGATTTTGTATTTCTACCAACATGAATCATTTTAGTACCTGTATCTGCCTGTTGTAAATTATTTGTTAAAGCGACAGAGTAAAATTCACCAACTGAATAGTCCCCTTTAAGAATACATGAAGGATATTTCCATGTTACCGCAGATCCAGTTTCAACTTGTGTCCAAGAAATTTTAGACCTGTATCCACAAAGGCCTCTCTTAGTTACAAAATTGAATACTCCCCCTTTGCCATTTTCATCACCTGGGTACCAATTCTGAACAGTAGAATATTTAATTTCAGCTTGATCCAAAGCAATTAGTTCTACAACAGCTGCATGCAATTGATTTTCATCCCTCTGAGGAGCAGTACAACCTTCTAAATAACTTACATAACTTGATTCGTCAGCAATAACTAAAGTACGCTCAAACTGACCAGTGCCAGCTTCATTAATTCTGAAATATGTTGATAATTCCATTGGGCATTTGACCCCTTTTGGTATATAGCAAAATGAACCATCAGTGAAAACAGCACTGTTTAATGCAGCATAAAAATTATCAGACGAAGGGACTACTGTACCCATGTATTTTTTAACTAACTCTGGATGATCTTGAACGGCCTCAGAAAAAGAACAAAAGATGATTCCTAATTCAGCTAATTTGTCTTTAAAAGATGTAGCTACAGAAACTGAATCCATTACAAAATCTACTGCAACACCCGTTAACCTTTTTTGCTCTTCTAAAGAAATACCTAATTTTTCCATTGTTTTTAATAACGCTGGATCAACCTGATCTAAACTTTCTAATTCCTTTTTTTGCTTTGGCGCAGCATAATAACAAATCTCTTGATAATTAGGTTCTTTATAATCAATATGTGCCCAATTAGGTTTAGGCATGTTTTTCCAAAGAGCAAAAGCATTTAATCTATATTCTAATAGCCAACTAGGTTCATTCTTCTTTTTGGAAATTAACTTTATGATGTCTTCATTGAGGCCAACTGGGACCTTTTCTGATTCAATTTCAGTAACAAACCCAAATTCATAGGACTTGCCTTCTAATTCTTTTTTTAACTCTTTTTCTGTATAAGACATGTTGATTAATTAAAGAGAAAAGCTTTCACCACAACCACAGGTTCTATCCGCATTGGGATTACTAAATACAAAACCCTTACCATTTAACCCTCCTGAAAAATCAAGTGTTGTACCAACTAAATACAAGAAGCTTTTCTTATCCACAACTACTTGTATCCCGTTGTCTTCAAATGATTTATCACTATCATTGATCACATTATCAAAATCCAATTCGTACATTAAACCTGAGCAACCTCCACCCTTAACTCCAACTCTTATAAAATAGCCACTTTTGCCATCCTCTTGCATGAGCTGTAATGCCTTAGACTTTGCATTATCTGTAACTTTTATCATCAAACCCTTATTTAGAATTGTTATAAACAAGGCAAATATACCTCAAATAATGAAGAGAAAAAAAAGAAAACACGATTACTGTATTACTTAATTTGAAATGTTCAACAAATTTCATTAGCAAGAGTTTTATGATTCGATTAAATTTGCCGTCATGTCAGCAAAAAATAAGATTACAACCCTTGAAGAACTTGGAGAGTTTGGGTTAATTGAACGAATCACCAAAAAAATTAAGCAATATCACGAATCAACTATACTTGGTCCAAAAGATGATGCAGCACTAATAAGTCATAATAATAAAACATTAGTAAGTGCCGATTTACTTATAGAGGGCATTCATTTTGATATGACATTTACTCCACTAAAACACCTCGGATACAAAGCAGTGGTTGTAAACTTGAGTGACATCTATGCCATGAATGGCACTCCTAAACAGATAACTGTTAGTTTAGGTTTTTCAAGTAAATACACATTGGAAGCAATTGATGAGTTTTATGATGGAATTTTACTTGCATGTGAAAAATACAAAATAGATATTATTGGAGGTGACATCTCTTCATCTGTAAGTGGATTGGTGATTTCAATTTCTGCTTTGGGAGAAATTAATGAGAATAATATGGTGAAAAGGAATGGTGCAGAGGAAAATGATTTAATTGTAGTATCTGGTGATTTGGGTGGAGCATACATGGGTTTAACTGTTTTACAGAGAGAAAAAGAAGTTTGGAAAAGCAACCCTAATATGCAACCAGAATTAGATAATTTTAATTACGTTTTAGAAAGACAATTAAAACCTGAAGCTAGAAAAGATATTATTGAATTCTTAGCAGATTGCCAAATTAAACCGACAAGTATGATAGACATTTCTGATGGTTTAGCATCTGAAATAATTCACTTGTGCAAACAAAGCAATGTAGGTTGCCAACTTTACGAAGAAAAACTCCCTATTGATCAACAAACTTATCAAACTGCTATGGATTTTAATTTAAATCCATCTACTTGCGCATTAAATGGAGGTGAAGATTATGAATTGTTGTTCACGGTAAAACAAAAAGATTTTGAAGAAATTTCAAAAAATGCCAAACTCACTATTATTGGCCATATTACAAAAAAGGAAAGTGGCTACAACCTAATTGGTCATGGTGACACTTCTATACCTATAACATCGCAAGGTTGGAGTCACATTTAGAGGACTTTTCCATTTTCATCTAAAAACTGGTACTCTAAAATTCCATAATCAGTAATTGGGTTTATATTAACCCACTTTTTATGTTTTAAAAACCAGGACCGTTGAATGTTTTTAATTCCTTTTTTTAGGAATGCTTCAACAAATGGATGAACGTTTAGATTGATACTTTTAGCCTTACCTTCAATCAATACAGCATTAAGAACTGATTCAATTTCATCTATAATTAAAATGGAAGCTTGAACTTCCCCTTTTCCAAAACACGTTGGACATGTTTCTGTAGTTTTAATTTCAGTTTCCGGTCTTACTCTTTGTCTAGTTAATTCAACCACACCAAATCTGCTAGGAGCTTGAATGTTGTGCTTAGCTTTGTCTTCTTTCATAAACTGCTTGAAATTTTCAACCAGTTTCTTATTATTGGCACGATCATACATGTCAATGAAATCTATGGCTATAATACCACCCATATCTCTTAACCTCAGTAGTCGAGCTATTTCCTCAGCAGCTTCTAAATTAGTATCTAAAGCATTTAATTCTTGATCTGTATTAGTAGCTTTTCTGTTGCCACTATTTACATCAATAACATGCATTGCCTCAGTATGATCAATAATCAAATACGCTCCTGATTTTAAATTTACCTTTCTACCAAAGGTTGCCTTTATTTGCTTGTGTATACCACGATTCTCAAACAAGCTAACCTTACCATTATAAAACTTGACAATATCTTCTTTTTCGGGTGCAATTGTCTTGACATAATCTTTTAAATCGGTAAATAAACTTTCATCATCGACATGAATACTACTGAACTCTTTATTTAATTCATCACGAAGAACAGTAGTTGCTCTATTCATTTCACCAAGTAATTTCTTGCGTGGTGAGGCACTTTTCATTTCACCGTACATTTTAGCCCATTTTTGCTCAAGATCTCTTAAATCTTGATCAAGCTCAGCTACTTTTTTGTTCTGAGCAACAGTTCTAATTATTACTCCAAACTTTCTCGGCTTGATGCTATTAATTAATCGAACTAAACGATCCCTCTCTTTAGCGTCTTTAATTTTTTGAGAAACGGATATTTTATCTGAAAAAGGGACAAGTACTAGATACCTTCCAGGAATTGTAACTTCAGCACTTAACCTGGGTCCTTTTGATGAAATTGGCTCCTTTGTTACTTGGACGGCAAGTAACTGATTAGATGAGATATGATCCTTAATTTTCCCATCTTTAGCAATGTCTGCTTCAATTTTATTATAACCAAGTTTGTGCGTGGTTTGTTTTCCTTTGATAGATGCTTGAACGTATTTATTCATGGACCTAAACTGAGGTCCTAAATCTAAATAATGAAGAAAAGCATCTTTTTCATAACCTACATCAACAAAAGCTGCGTTTAGGCTAGGAACAATTTTTTTTACTTTTCCTAAATAAACATCACCAACATTAAATCTGTCGTCTATACCTTCTTTGTGAAGTTCTATCAGTTTGTTTTCATGTAACAAAGCCGTAACAACTTCATCTGGTGTAGAATTGATAACTAATTCATAAGACACCTTAACCTCCTATCTGATCGTGATGCTCAGCTGTAAAATACAGAAGCGCAAGAAAGATAAAAGTATCTTACTTCTTTTTGTGTCTATTCTTTCTCAAACGTTTTTTTCGTTTGTGGGTAGACATCTTATGTCTTTTTCTTTTTTTACCGCTAGGCATACTAA
>CAJWIX010000008.1 GCA_913042175.1 uncultured Flavobacteriales bacterium | reverse complement strand
ATCTAAATACACCATTCCTAATGTGTATTTTCAGGAAGCTATAGCTGGATCTGAGGAGCTGATTTTTGTGATGAGAAATATGGGTGAAAGATCAGCCTATTATAATGCTCTCAAAAGCGGTGATGGCATAGAAGAAGCAAAAAAAGAATTACTATCCAAGGCAAAGGAATTTTTCAAAGACTATAATCCAACTATTGGTAAAAATATTTTTGAAGCTGTACTGACTTTATATTATCATGATGTCCCTAGTGAGTTTCATCCTCCAGTTTTCAACGGTATGGGAAAGAAACTTAAAGGAGACTTCTCAAAATTAGCTGATATGGCTTTTGCAAAAAGTTCATGGTGGTTATCCTACCAAAATTTTGAAGAAAGATTAAATAAAACTAATTCCATAAAAAAATTAGAAAAAGATTTATTTTTCATACTACAGAGAGAATTCATTAAAACTTACAGACAGGATATCATGATGCCCAAAATGGCTTTTGATAACGATTATAATAAGGGAATGAGGTTATTTGTAGATGGTCTGCAAAAAATGGGAATGAACAAAGCATCCGATGCTAATTCAACCATGCGTTTTACCTATGGAAATGTGTTGCCATATGACCCTGCTGATGCTGTTCATTATGACTTCTACACTACATTAGAGGGTGTTATGCAAAAAGAGGTTAAAACGGATGATAAGAATCATGAGTTTTATGTTCCTCAACGTCTAAAAGATTTATATAACGCTAAAGATTTTGGTCCATATGCAAGAAAAGAAGATGGTAAATTGCCAGTTGGTTTTCTTTCAAACAATGATATAACTGGAGGTAATTCTGGTAGCCCAGTAATTAATGCTTATGGAGAGTTAATAGGTACAGCATTTGATGGCAACTGGGAAGCCATGAGTGGAGATATTTATTTTGAGCCTAATATTCAGCGAACTATTTCTGTAGATGTAAGATATACTTTGTTTATTATAGACAAATATGCAGGGGCTTCACATTTAATTGATGAAATGAATATCATTACAGAAAGACATGTTGATGAGCCTGTTAAAGAAGTTGAAAATAAACCTGAGCCAGTACTTGCTCCCTAATTTATTTTAGGACTCCTTTTTGAAATTCTCTAATTATTAATTTCCTTGCTTGAGCAGCGGGGTTGTGGGGTAATTTTGCAATTATTTCAAATATTTTTGTACTCAATTCAATTGCGTTGGCATCATTCTTAAGTTGACCAAATGCAGTGTTGGCAATTTGAATGGTTTCTTCTTTCCCCTTAATAAGTTCTGCCCATGATTTTGGGCTAATATATATTTGTTGTGACATATTATGGTTATACTCTTCTCTTATTTGTTTTAGAATTTCTAGATGCAGTTTTGATGCATTCATAGTTGGCTTATGTATTCTTATTATTAAATTGTTTGGGTCAATTCGTTCTAAAAATAGAATAGCTCTTTCATAAGCTTGAATTTTTAATGGCAAGTAAGACTTAGCCTTTTGGTTGACTAATTCCTTCTCACTCTCTTTTAATTGTTTATTGAAAAAATGCTGCAAAAGCAAATATGTTATAAGCAGCATACCTGCTAATGGAATCAGTAGAATAAGCACATCTTTCATGATGAAAATTTTAATTTAAAACGAATTTATGTTTCTAATGTTACAAAAGTTAAAAAAGTGTTGATTTCTTTTAATTAAAAATAGAGTTAACCTATGCAAATAATTAATTTTGCGCCATGGAAACAACTGCGATAAATCTTCTTTCAGATAGAGTCAAAAATCTTTCAGAATCAGCTACAATAGCTATGGCAAGAAAGAGTAGAGAATTAAAAGCTCAAGGAATTGATGTAATAAGTTTAAGTTTAGGTGAACCTGATTTTAATACACCTGATTTCATCAAGCAAGCTGCAAAGGAAGGAATAGATCAAAACTATTCTAAATACATGGCTGTAAATGGCTATGAAGATTTAAGAATGGCGATAAGCGCTAAATTTAAAAGGGATAATAATATCAATTACTCTAAAGATCAAATTGTTGTTTCTACAGGTGCTAAACAATCCATTGCAAATGTGGTATTAAGCCTTATAAACCCTGGAGATGAAGTGATTATTCCTGCTCCTTATTGGGTAAGCTATGAAGAAATTGTAAAAATGGCAGAGGGTGTGCCAGTTGGGATAGAAACAAGTATTGAAAACGATTTTAAAATTACGCCCGATCAATTGAAAGCTGCTATAAACACTAAAACTAAATTGATGATTTACAGTTCTCCTTGTAATCCATCTGGAAGTGTCTATACTAAAGAAGAGCTTAGAGGGTTAGCAGATGTGCTGAAATCCCATCCTTCTATTGTAGTAATAAGCGATGAGATTTATGAGCATATTAATTTTACCAATTCTTACTTTTCTATGGCTGCTTTTGATGATATGTATAATCAAGTAGTTACTGTTAATGGGGTGTCTAAGTCATTTGCAATGACAGGTTGGAGATTAGGTTACATAGGAGCGCCAAATTGGATTGCCAGTGCATGTACTAAAATACAAGGGCAGTTTACTTCAGGGGCATCAAGTATATCTCAACGTGCTGCTCTGGCAGCTGTTAGTGAAGACCCTAAAGTAGTTATTCCAATGAAAAATGCTTTTTTAGAAAGGCGAAATTATATGATTAAAGAGTTAAGAAGTATCTCTGGTTTCAACATCAATGAACCGGAGGGTGCTTTTTATTTGTTCCCTGACGTAAGTGCTTTTTTTGGAAAAGAATTTAAGGGCAATAAAATTACTAATGCCGATGAACTTTGTTTATTCTTATTGGAAGAAGCAAAAGTGGCTTTAGTTACAGGAAATGCATTTGGTTCTCCAAATTGCATTAGAATTTCTTATGCAGCTTCTATGGAAGAGCTTAAAGAAGCTATAGGCAGAATTAAAAATGCCATTTCATTACTACATTAAATTTCAGTATTAATCGCCTTTATTGGAGAAATTCTAGCACTTAATAGGGAAGGCAAAATCATAGCAATAAAACAAACTATGAATGCTATACTATTTAAAATAATGATATCTGTCATAGGGAAGTGCATGGGAACGGAATCTAAGTAGTAATTTTCTTTAGGTAAAGACAGCAATTGATATTTATTTTGTAGCAGCATAATGCTAAACGCAAGAATATTTCCTCCAGCAAACCCAATAAATAGTAGGATTCCACCATGATAAACAAATACTTTTCTTAGAGATTTATTTGAAATCCCCATTGATTTTAAAATGCCAATCATTTTTGTTTTCTCTACTATTAAAACCAAGAGAGCTGTTGACATGTTTATAATAGCAACACCAACCATAAGTAATATGATGATATATACGTTTTGGTAAATTAAGTTTAACCATGAAAATAAATCTATAAACCTTTCTTCAATAGAAGTGATGTAGTACTCTGGACCAAAATGATTTTTGATTGTTTCTAGTGTTACAGATGCATTTTGGTAGTTTTTTAGACTTACTTCATATCCGCCTGTATAGAATTGACCACTTCCTTCAATATTATCGAAGCTAATTTCTTTATCAAGATGATTAATATTTATTAGAAGCGTATCTGGTAAACTAATCAGGTTTTTATCAACTTTATTATCTATCTCGTAGCCAATTATAAAAAAGGATGAATCTTTTTTAATGTTGAAATAATGTTCTTTTTTATCAGAGACTTCTCCATTTGGTAAAGCATACAAAACCTCTCCATTATTTGATTTCGATATTAAATCAAGTTTTAAAATAGAATCATTTGTAAAATTTGACAATGCTTTTATTTTAAAGCCCCATTTATTGAGTTTTATTAATTGCTTAATATCAATAAAACCATATTGATCATCAATTTTATCAAGTCCAGTCTCATAAATACCTGCAAGAATGTAATTGCGCTGTTTTGGTTTTCCATTTGTAATAAAAAAGGCACTTATTTTTGCTCCTATATTTATTTGTAGTTTTTTAACCATGTTTCTCGATAAAATTATGGAGTCACTTTCAGTACTGTAATTCGGAATAACTCCCTCTGTCAAATATTTTTGAAGAAAGTGAGATGATTGGTTAACTCCTTTAAAAACTACACCTGTAATTTCATAATCTTGATCGTTTCTATTATGTTGTATAATGGATGATTTTAGGATGTAAGGACTAAATGCTATGATGTTATCATCTTTTTCTAAGGAATCAATATTATGACCTAGTCTAATTATAGGGCTAGTTTCATTACTGTTGCTTAATTGAAGATTTTCAATTTGAATATGGCTTCCAAACCCCATTAATTTATTTTTAATTTCTTTTTGGAAACCCTCTGCAACACTAATAGTTAAAATCATCACACTAACACCTAAGACAATACCTAATATTGATATTAAAACGATAGCGCTTGAAAAGTTTTTTGAATGCTTTTTATTTTTTAGCATTCTTTTTGCTATAAAGAATTCAACGTTCAAATTTTAGTTAATTTGTATTATGATGATTTTTCATTACAAACATGGTCATTTTATTTTTTTAAAAAAATTATGCCTTGCAATTTTATGTTGTACTGTTGGTGTTTTATGTTCTACTTATGCTCAAAATTCAAGTATTGTTACAGGTGCAGAGAGATTAGATCAATACATTTCAGATTTAAAAAATAAGAATATTGCTATTGTAGCTAATCAAACAACAATAATAAAAAAGGAACATCTTGTAGATGTTTTATTGAATGAAGGAGTAAACGTTCAAAAAGTTTTTTCACCAGAGCACGGTTTTAGAGGTAAAAGTGATGCAGGAGAGAAGGTAAAGGATGAATTTGACCTTCAAACAGGTTTGCCCATATATTCTCTTTATGGAAAGGCAAAGAGAAAACCCAGTAAAGAATTACTTAAAGATGTAGATATAATGTTATTTGATCTTCAAGATGTTGGTGCAAGATTTTACACTTATATAAGTACACTTCATTATGTGATGGAAGCTTGTGCTGAAAATGATATTCCATTATATGTTTTTGACAGGCCTAATCCAAATGGTTTTTATGTAGATGGTCCAATTTTAGAGACTAAGTATAAGTCCTTCATTGGGATGCATCCCATACCTGTTGTGCATGGACTAACTATAGGGGAATATGCCTCAATGATTAATGGAGAAAAGTGGTTGAATGATAGTCTACATTGTAAATTAAAAATCATCACATGTGAAAATTATGACCATTCAATGAAATATAAATTACCCATTCCTCCATCACCAAATTTACCCAACATGAAAAGCGTTTACTTGTACCCTTCACTGTGCTTTTTTGAAGGGACTAATGTTAGTGTAGGAAGGGGAACTTCATTTCCTTTTCAGGTCTATGGCGCTCCTTACTTAAAAAAATATTCTTTTAATTTCACCCCTAAGTCAATGTTTGGAGCAAAACACCCAAAACATCAAGGTGAAAAATGTTTTGGTCAAAAGTTTTATGATTTAAATGAAGATTCATTATCAATGGTCAAGCATTTAAATTTTAATTGGTTAGTAGAAACTTTTCATACATTTGGAGATGACCCAACATTTTTTAATAAAAATAATTTTTTCAATTTGTTAGCGGGTTCAGATAAATTAATGAATCTCATTAAGGGTGGTGCTAATGCATCTCAGATTAGAGAGACATATCAAAATGAATTGAAAGAGTTTAAAGTGCTTAGAAAAAAGTATTTATTATATCCAGATTTTGAATAGTTCAATATATCTAATACAATAATCATGAGAAAAACAGAACATATTGGAGTTATAGGAGCAGGCTCTATGGGTGCGGGCATTGCACAAGTTGCAGCAACAGCTGGATGTAAAGTTACATTGTTTGATCAGCAAAAGAGTGCGGCAATAAGCGCTTTAGATAAGCTATCCTCAATACTAGACCGATTGGTTGAAAAAGAAAGAATATCAAATGATAAAAGGAATGATATTTTAAGTTTGATTACGATTGTAGACGATTTAAATCAATTCCACAGTACAGACCTTGTTATTGAGGCTATTGTAGAGGATATTGATATCAAAAAGAAATTATTTTCTAGTCTTGAGTCTATTGTACCAGAAGATTGTATTCTTGCTACTAATACTTCCTCTCTTTCTGTTACAGATCTTGCTTCTTCTTGTGAAAAATCATCCAGATTTATTGGAATTCATTTTTTTAATCCAGCTCCTCTTATGCCTTTGGTGGAGGTGATACCAGCTCTACAGACTGATTCGTCATTAGTAGAACACACTTTAGATTTACTTAATTCTTGGAAAAAGACTCCAGTAGTGGCAAAAGATACACCAGGTTTTATTGTGAATCGAATAGCAAGACCTTTTTATGGTGAAGCGCTGAGAATCTATGAAGAGGGAATGGCAGATTTTAAAAGCATTGATGAAGCCATTAAATCAATAGGTGGATTCAAGATGGGACCTTTTGAGTTAATGGATTTTATAGGTAATGATGTGAACTATGCAGTAACTGCTTCCGTTTTTAAAGCATTTTACTATGATCCAAGATATAAACCCTCTTTTACTCAAAAGCAACATGCTGAAGCAGGTTGGTTAGGTAGGAAAACAGGTAGAGGTTACTACAATTATGAATCTGATTTGGATGTAAAAAGCAGTATATCCAATGATCAGTCAGTTGAAATTTTTGAACGAGTTTTAGTAATGCTAATTAATGAAGCAGTTGATGCATTATTTCTAAACATAGCATCTGAAAAGGATATTGAATTAGCTATGATGAAAGGGGTTAATTATCCTAAAGGATTAATTAGTTGGGGTAGAGAAAAGGGATTTGACTGGTGCGAGCAAAAACTTGATGAACTATACAACATTTACCATGAAGATAGATATAGGTGTTCACCATTAATTAGAAAGTGGGCTGCTGAAATTAAGAGTTAGCAGAAGGTTTTTTGCAACAAGATTTTTTTGCATTATCACCTTTGGCACAACAAGCATCACTTTTTTTCTTCTTCTTTTTCTTTTTCTTCTTCTTATCACCATCTCCGTCATTAAGCTCAACAGTAGAAGTGTTTTCAGGAAGAGTGAAACTTGCAGCAGTTATTCCTAATCCAAAAATTGCTATCAAAGAAAATGCCAGTAATAATTTTTTCATCGTTTAAATCTGTTAATTGTTCAAAAATATAAAAAATGTTAATAATTACGGATTGATTTTAAAATAGTTTCATTTTAAATAAACAAATCTAGATAGTGGCTAAAATAGTTTCACCACCAACTATCTTATCATTTAGACTTACCTTGATAGAGGCACTAATGGGAACAAGCACATCAATCCTAGAGCCAAACTTTATAAATCCTGCTTCTTGGTTTTGTTTTACATCAGTATCTTCTTTGGCATAATTGCAAATTCTTCTTGCAACAGCTCCAGCAATCTGTCTGTATAAAACTTTAACGTCATTTACTTTAGCATTAATCACTATGGTAGTTCTTTCGTTTTCAGTACTTGATTTAGGGTGCCATGCCACAAGATATTTTCCAGGGTGATATTTACTGTAAATAACTTTTCCATTTACTGGGTACCACTGTTTGTGTACATTTAAAGGAGACATGAAAATACTTAGTTGAGTACATTCTTCATTTAGGTATTCTGACTCAAAGACCTTCTCAATAACAACCAATTTTCCATCACTTGGAGCAATAATTTTATTGTCATCAAGATTTACAACACGATTGGGAACTCTAAAAAAATAGAATATTAGGAATAGAAAAACAACAGAAATTACGGCAATAATTATATGCAATAATGTGAAAGGAGTAAAGTAAATATTAAGCCAATTTATAGCTGAAAGTAAAATGCAGACAATAATTATTGTAGGAAATCCTTCTCTATGTATCTTCATTAAGTTAAATTAATTATTATGTAAATAACGGGAATTGTTATTAGAAACGCATCCATTCTATCTAAAATTCCACCATGTCCCGGCATTATTTTACCAGAATCTTTTACTCCTGCTTTTCTTTTATAATATGATTCAATAAAGTCTCCTGTAGTTGCAGTGAATGGTAATACTATGCTGATGAGTATATATGCTGTGTTAGAAATATTATCAAAATATTTGCTGAAAGCAAAGTACAATACACTACTTGCAATAATGCTAAAGAATAGACCACCAGCAAATCCTTCCCAGGACTTTTTTGGTGATATGTTGGGTAGAATTTTAGTTTTTCCAAACTTTTTACCAATTAAATAAGCGAAAGAATCAAAAGTCCATGTTAGAACAAACATTAAAAGAATTATGGATGGATTAAATTCTTTTTCGGGATAATTATGGTCTGTCATGCCAAAAAGCTGTACAACGATGAAAGGAGTTAAGACAAATAAAAATGCGACTAATTTACTTTTGCCTTTTCTTAGTTTCCACATTTCATATAGTCCTCCTATTCCAAGAAAAAGGAAAAGTAGGCTAAAAGTAGTTTCGGAATAAGCAGTTCCAAACCACATTATTACGACATAGATTGCACCAAAGAATATCCTTTTTGTGAGTTCACTCATCGGTGATGCCTAAATTGATTTATAAAAGGTTAAGCAGATTTTTTGGAAGAAGTCTTTTCTTCATTTGGAGCTTCTTTATCATTTTCATCTTTTTTGACTACTTCTTTTTCAAAAGGTCTTTTGCCAAAAATAACTTCTAAATCTTCTTTAAAAATAACTTCAGTTTCAAGTAGCTTATTAGCGAGTTGGTGAAGTTTATCTTCATGCTTTTTCAAAATGGCTTTAGCTCTTTCATACTGGCCATCTATGATTTTTTTAATCTCTTGATCAATAATCTTTGCAGTTTCCTCAGAATAAGGTTTTGTAAATCCATATCCTTGATTTTGAGAATCATAGTAGGAAACATTACCAATTTTTTCGTCCAAACCATAAATGGTGACCATAGCCATAGCCTGCTTAGTTACTTTTTCTAAATCACTAAGGGCACCAGTGGATATTTTATTAAAAATTATCGACTCAGCAGCTCTACCACCTAGAGCAGCACACATTTCATCTAAAATTTGTTCAGTCGTATTCAGCGATCTTTCTTCAGGAAGGTACCATGCTGCACCCAAGCTTCTACCTCTAGGCACAATGGTTACTTTCACTAAAGGATTGGCATGTTCTAACATCCAGCTAACAGTGGCATGTCCAGCTTCATGATAGGCTATAGTTTTCTTTTCTTCTTTGGTGATAATTTTATTTTTCTTTTCAAGCCCACCAATGATTCGATCAACTGCGTCTAAAAAGTCTTGTTTTTGCACAGTTTGTTTCTTCTTTCTTGCAGCTATAAGTGCAGCCTCATTACAAATGTTAGCAATATCAGCACCGCTAAAACCTGGTGTTTGCCTAGCTAAAAAGTCTTTATCAAGTTTTTTCTCAAGTTTTAGTGGCTTGAGGTGTACTTCAAAAATTTCTTTTCGCTCATTTAAATCAGGCATGTCAACATAAATCTGCCTGTCAAACCTTCCTGCTCTCATTAATGCCCTGTCTAGAATGTCAGCTCTATTTGTTGCAGCAAGTATAATCACTCCAGAATTGGTGCCAAATCCATCCATTTCGGTTAGCAACTGGTTTAAGGTATTCTCTCTTTCATCATTAGACCCCATATTAGGATTCTTACCTCTTGCTCTACCAATAGCATCAATTTCATCTATGAAAATGATACATGGAGATTTTTCTTTAGCTTGCTTAAATAAGTCTCTTACTCTAGAAGCCCCTACACCAACAAACATTTCAACAAAATCAGAACCAGATAATGAGAAGAAAGGTACTTTAGCTTCACCAGCAACTGCTTTTGCAATTAATGTTTTCCCTGTGCCTGGAGGGCCTACTAATAGGGCTCCTTTTGGAATTTTAGCACCAAGTGCAGTATATTTTTTTGGGTTTTTTAAGAAATCAACAATTTCTCTGACTTCTTCTTTGGCTTCCTGTAGTCCTGCAACATTATCAAAGGTGACATTGGTAGACTTTCCTTGACCAAACATTTGTGCCTTAGATTTACCAATGTTAAATATTTGGCCACCTGCACCTCCGCCTCCTGAAACTCGTCTCATGAAAAAGGACCAAATAGCAATCATGATTCCAAAAAAGATAATCCAATAGATTATTTCTCTTCCGAAATTTTCTTCAGTTCTTGAATTAACCTTGAAATTATTTTCATTAGAAATGCCTTCTTTTTTATTTTTCTGTGCTCTTTCTAGCAATTTTTGGTAAAGCTCTGCAGAGTAGTCTTTAGGAATTTCAAAAGAATACTGATAGTTATTTTTGTTTTTCCCATTATTGGTAAACTCTGGATCATTTGCATACTTCTTGTTAATGTAAACTTTTACTTCAGAATTATTGATGATTTCAACTTGTTGCACTTTTTTCTTCTCTATCCATTCCCATAGTTGATTTTCTTCAATTTTTTTGGTGTAAAAACCATTGAAATTCATCAGATTTATTCCAATAAGCAAAACAGCAACTATTCCATATATCCAATAGAAATTAAATTTTGGAAGTTTCTTATTAGAATTATTGTTGTTTTGTTTGTTATTTTTTTTGTTAAGCATTTTCTGTGTTGTTAAATTCTTCTCTTGGTGCATCCCCCCATAGGTCTTCTATATTATAAAAGCCTCTTTTTTCTTTGTAAAAAATGTGAGCTACCACATTAACGTAATCCATTAGTATCCATTCTGAATTGCCTTTACCTTCTTCATGCCATGGTTTTTCATTAAGTGCTTTAACACATTTTTTGTAAATGGATCTATTTATTCCTTCTACATGTGTTGCTGAATCACCATGAGCAACAATAAAAAAATCAGAAACAGCACCATCTATGTTTCTTAAATCTAAACATATAACGTCTTTGGCTTTCCCTTCTAAATAGCCCTCTACTATGGTGTCTTTAAGCGTCATGCTGTTATTTATATGTTCTTTATTAGAAATAATTTTATCTTTCAAAAGTAGTTAATAAAGATTAAATCATTTGATTTGTTTATTCTGTAAACGTTAATTTATGCTAATGAACAACCAATATTTTGGAAGTCATATAATACAAATTGATCGTGTTAGTTCTACGAACAATTATGCTGCCAAGTTGTTAAATCAGACAAAAATTCCATTTGGGGCTGTTATTATGGCACAATTTCAAGATGATGGCCGTGGTCAAAGAGGAGCAGTATGGCAGTCAAAATCTGGTGAAAATTTACTTTTTAGTTCCATTTTAGAGGGAAGTTTAATGAAAGGGTCTCCACCTTTTTATTTAAGTAAATGTGTAGCTATTTCCATTAAAGATACCTTGTCATATTTTGTAAAACAAAAAATCCATTTAAAATGGCCTAATGATGTTTTAGTAGAAAGGCAAAAGATTGCGGGTGTTCTTATTGAGAACCAATGGAAAGGAAATAATCTTTTTTCATCTATTATTGGTGTAGGTCTAAATGTCAATCAAACTCATTTTGAGTATGGCTTTGACGCAACAAGTATGAAATTACTTTCAGATAAAGATTATGATTTAAAAGAAGTATTACAGGTTTTTTGCACCAAGTTGAATTTGAATTTTAACAAACTTTTATCTAAAGAATACAGTGATTTACAACAAGATTATCTTTCAAGTTTATATAAATACAATGAAAAAACCCATTTTAAAATAGGAGATAAATTGGAAGAAGTTGTGCTTAGAGATGTGAATGAAAATGGAATAGTATCCCTAGAAATGTCAAGTGGGAATATTCAAGAATATGATCTTAGTCAAGCTCGTCAGCTAATATAGCCTTCTCAATTCTATTTGCCATGTAATTGAATAGTTCATTTAATGGTTTTGACACCATCATCTTCAAAGCTGGGTTGAGGTCAACTTGACATGAAATTTGAGCTGTAGTTAAATCTGTATCAGTATGTTCTAAATCAATTTGCATGTCAAATTTAAATGATGTTTTATCACCACTTTTTAAGATAATAGAATTGGGAGTAGAGCTAATTTTAATTAAATCTATAGTATAAAGCTGTTGAATTTTTAAGGAACAAGACGATGTGGTAGACTCCCAGTTACTGATTTTATTTTTTGGAAATAGGTATTTGTAATTGTTTAAATCATCTAAAAATTCATGAACCTTCTTTAGGTTTACTTTTGCATGGACTTTATCACTATTTATTTTTAGCATATTATGACCAGTTTTCTGGTGATTTTCTCCAATTTTTTAACGTTTCAATCTCATCTTGACTTATGTATTTTTTTTCTACTGCAATTTGAATTAATTCAGCGTAATTAGTTAAAGTGAAATAGGGGCAATTGGCTTGCTTGAAATTATCGTCTGCTTTGCTGAATCCATAACTAAATATAGCTCCTAATCCAATCACATTATAGTTGTTGTTTTCTAGTGCATTAACTGCAGCAAGACTGCTTTTTCCAGATGAAATTAAATCTTCAATAACAATGATTTTTTCATCTTTATTAACTCCTCCTTCTATTTGATTTGTCAAGCCATGTGCTTTAGCAGAGGAACGGACATAGCAAAAAGGGAGATTCAATTTTTCAGCTACCAATGCACCAATGGCTATGCCACCAGTTGCTACTCCTGCAATTGCTGTTGGTTTATTGGCTAAATTATCAATTGAATTAATAAATTGATCTCTCACTTCTGCTCTAATTTGAGGGTGACTTAAAATTTTTCTATTGTCACAATAAATTGGTGATTTCCATCCAGAAGCCCATGTGAAAGGATCTTTTGGTTGTAACTTTATAGCTTTGATATGCAAAAGGAATTCTGCTATTTTAGCTGAATTAAAATCGGATTGAATCATGGTGCAAATGTATAAAGTTTTTGATAGCCAAAATGAAGTTATTTTTACTAATAATGAAAATTATAAAAGTCAAAATGGAGATGAAAAATTATCAGATCCTGCACTCAATAGATTGCCAAACGATTCCAAAGAAAAGTTGTTAATTTATTCAGAAAGTCCATTGAATAAACTAAAGTCATTTTATTACGATCATCAACTTATAATTGCTGCCGGAGGATTAGTCAAGATGAATAGTGAATTTTTATGGATTTATAGAAATGGAAAGTGGGATTTACCTAAAGGTAAAGTTGAAAAAGATGAAACCATTAAGTCTGCTGCCAAAAGAGAGGTGATAGAAGAGTGTGGCTTAAAGGGTGAATTAACATTGATAGAAAAAGTATATGTGTCATATCATACGTATGTTCAGCATGAAAATAAAATTTTAAAAGAAACCCATTGGTTCTTAATGGACTATAGAGGTGATGAAATAACTATCCCACAAATAAAAGAAGGGATTACGGAGGTATGCTGGAAGTCTCTAGAAGGGTCAAATGAGCTTGCAACTTTATCATATCCTTCTATTTCAGCAGTTTGGGATAACTATCTTATCTAATCTTTTACACCAATATTTAATTGGTGTTTTTCTTTCAATTTCTTTTGGAGATTAAAAAGAGTAACATCAATGCTTTGATTATTATACATTGGACTTGGAGGATATGCTGGATATTGAAGAATTTTATTGTTTGGTTCTAGCAAAAGATAGGTTGGTAGGTGATCTAATCTATACAAATCAATGATGTCATGTGGATTTTCAGGTCTGCCTATTTTCCATGAATACTGATCATTGTCCTTTAAAAATTGATTAAAATCTTTTTGTTTTTCATCAAGATTAATAGATATGAATTCTACGACATCATATTTTTCATGTAGAGTTTCAATTATTTCTAGCTCTTTGAGGCTAATGTAGTTTTTGGAAGAGAAAAAATTGACGTAAACATATTGGTCTTTATAATCAGTTAAGTTTTCTTTTTCATCCTTATTGTTAATCCAACTGAAATTTGGTGTGGATGTTCCTTTTTTTAAGTATCTAAGGTCATTAATACAGTTTTGGGCTATTTTTTTATGTTTATTCCAACTACTATTTTGCGCTACATCATTCAACATATTTATCACTTTTTCACTTTCAAAATTTAAATTTCCATAGTTGTCGTATAACCCCTTTATAATTATAAGTTCATTGAGTTTTTCATTACTGTAAAAAGGAGAATTAGCCATTGCGTTTTTAAGGTGGTTAATGTCATTATATTGGTTAATAGAGAATTTGATTTTTTCATATATTTCATCTCCTCCAAGTTTAAATGGCTTTTTATAAAAGAGATTAAAAAATTGCATGTAGGCATCATTGGAGTAAACAATTTCATTTTTCTTAAGATAGGTGTGATATAAATATGTCTTGTACAAATCACCCTTACTTTGATGAGCCATTTGTTCAATTAAAGCAATTTCGTAACGGATATACATGTGAAGATATTTGACTAAGTAATCTTGATATCTATCGCTAATAAAAATTTTAAATGAGTTTAAACTATCTTGGAATTCCTTATCGTGTATGGCCATTCGGACAAGTTTTGAAGTGTCACCATATAGAAAGTAATCGTATTGTAAATTAAAATCAAGAATCAGGTTGTTTATGTCAGATTTTGCTAAATCTAAAAACACCAATTGAATTTGATTTTTCTTTAGAGACATGGAATCTACTATGGTGTCTTTTGGGAAAAATACTTCGTAAGATTTAGTTGCAGTATCAATGTAAATTAATCCATAACTTTTTCCAATACTGATTTCTGTGAGTTCAATTTGGTCAAAATCAGCTGACAATTGAATGGTGCCATCTGGGCCAATTATTGATGAGGTAATTAATTCATGATTATTGGAAATATAATCGGTTTTCTTTTGCCACTTTATAGTTTGATTCTTGTAGAAAGGGGCGTTTATTTTTAGGTCTACAGCAAAGTAGAAATTGCTGTAAAATAGGGGACTCAAAACTAATAATAGCCAAAATCTACTCATGACTATATCGTGACGCTATCAGGGATAAATGGATTGGCATTTCCGTTATTTTTTATAATTTCTCTAACTATAGATGAAGAAATCATGCCAAATTCTTTATGCGTCAGTAAAAACACAGTGTTTACAGAAGGGTCTAATAGCTGATTTGTTTCAGCAATCGGTTTTTCATATTCAAAATCAACACCTGAACGAAGTCCTCTAAAAATAATATCTGCTTTGACTGATTTGGCAAAATCAATGGTTAACCCATTGTAGCTTTGTACTTTTATTTTTGGATTTCCTTTAAATGTTTTCTCAATCCACTTCAGTCGTTGGTCAAGATTAAAAAGGTATTTTTTTGTTGAATTTTCTCCTATGCCTACAATGAGCTCATCAACCATGGTAGCTGCTTTATTGATAACATATTCATGACCTTTTGTAATGGGGTCAAATGAACCAGGAAATATGCCGATTTTTGTATCCATCAAGCGTAGAAAAAAGAAAAGTTAACACTACTATACGTTCTTTGCTCCATAAAGTTAGCAGATTTTTCGAAGTTTTTCTGACTGGAGTGTTCAAGTATTAAGAGTCCATTAATGGATAAAAGATTTCGTTCAAATACAATTTTAGGAATGTCTTCTAATCTGTTATAATCATATGGTGGGTCAGCAAAAATGATATCATATTTATCGTTAGTAAATTCCAAAAATGAAAGTGCATTTTTTTTAATTGGTATAATATTCATACCCCAATGATTCTTTTGTTTTTTTACAAAATTTATGGCATTTATTTGATTGTCTACAGATGTTATTTTCCCTGCTCCTCTTGAAGCGAATTCGTATGAAATATTACCTGTTCCACAGAAAATGTCAAGCACATTAATATTTTTAAGGCTGATTTTGTTATCGAGAATGTTGAATAATGCTTCCTTAGCCATATTTGTAGTAGGCCTTGCTTTAATTTTCTTATTTACAGGAATAAAGTGAGATTTGTATTTTCCTCCAATTATTCTCAAAGATTGATCTCTTTTAGGGATTTATTAGTGTAAAAATCTTCTTGTTTTACTTTGAAAATATCAATCAATTGTTTCCTTATATTATTTTTTACTTGACTGTAGTTAACGATTTTGAATTCCTCGTTAATTAAATCAGCTTCTTTAATTACGGATAGTAAATAATATAGAACATCATCTTCATTATTTACTTCAAATCTATTTATTAGCTGTATATGTTGGTTTTTAAAAGCTGTGATATAAATAAAACTTTTATTTAGAAATATTTCTATTCCATTAATATGTTGTTTTTTGTGTAAAAAACGTTCAGAAAAATGATGTATTGTCATCGTTGGGTAATCAGCTAACAATTTTTCAATGACATTTTTTTCTTCTGCCCAAATTAAATAGGCATTCTGCTCTGGTACAAATTCCTCAAAAAAAGTGTATTCACTTACATTTGGCACTAAAAAAGAATTTTTTTCAGTTGAGCTAATATTTTGAAAAATTTCTTCTGGAATTAAACTGAAAATAGGACTGTCAATATATATGTTAAGATTGATGTTTTTATCATCAATCTCAGTCTTTTCTAATGCTCCATCGTCTTTTACTTTATAGAAGTTTTTTTCTATAAATAAAATAATGTCATTATGATTTTTCAAAGTTGATTTATTTCCAGTTGCCACTGGTTTTAACTTCTGTCAAAGAGCCAGTAATAAGTGTATCTCTCTCAACCAATGGGTCGTAAGGAGAAGGGTCGTAAGCTTTGAAAACAGGTGTTCCTATTTTCGTGAAAAGATACATGGCACTTTCGGTAGTTTCAAGAGATGAATAACGGAATGAAGTATCTCTGTTAAATTCAAATACTAAGTTTGTGGTATCAAAATTTCTATTAGCTAAGTGTAGCTTAAACAGCTTTAAATCTAAAGAAGGAGCTGAAAACTCATCTTCTTTAATTACCATTTCCTTGCCAATATACATTTTTTCAAAGCCATCAGGATTGTAGTATGGTGGCAGTAAATTGTAGTTAAGCATGTCCTCTAAATCTGACCAATTTATTCTGGATGGTTTTGGCATAATATCTTTTTGAGTTAGTCTGATTATGCTGATTTCATTATTTCTTAAAATTTCAAAATCTAAAGTATCCTTTTTGGCGTCCTTAATAAGTTGATAAATATCAACAGGTGATTTAAATTTTTTGTTACCAATACTTTTTAAGATATCACCAATTAATAAACTTGGAATTTGTGGGATGGAATCTTTTACTATTAACCCATCAACGTCAGTGTTGTAATATGCTGTGTCATTTTGATTAAAGTCTATGATATTAGCACTAACAAAATGATGTTTAGTTCCCTTTTTGTAAAGCAAGCATTCAAATGTTGTTTCATCAGTTGTTTCTAAAATGTCTGAATCCATGATGAAATATTTATCAGAATTATCAGCTGTAAGGTTTACTTTATCTAAATGTGATAGAACAAATTCAAATTGTCTATTCTTACTAGAATCAGTAACATTCGGAAATAATTTATCCTTTACGTTTTGCCATGAAGTGTCTTTTGAAAGTAAGCCGCAAAGAAGCGCTTCTTTTTCATCATAAGATTCAATTTCAATGTAATCTCTAATTGGGTCATAACCTAAAATTTCCTGGTGTTCAGGAGTAATTTTATAGTCTGGAACTGTTCCAATGGTACTTACCGAATAAACACTGTCTTCTTCTAAAAACCTTTTTAATTCGCCAAAGCTATTGGCATACCAACCATATTTTTTCTTGTATTCAATTTGTGCTACTTCAATGTCCCTTAGCCCTTGTTTAACATTGGAATCAATTTTATTTTTCAATTCAATTTGAGCAATAGTTGTAGTAATAGAGTTGTAGGTTTTGTAGCTTAAAGCAATACAATAGATAATTAAAATTGGAATAATAAATTTGAAAAAGCGTTTCTGAATTACATTTCTCAAGATTAATATGATAATTACTCCAAGTAGTAATACTGAAAAAGCACCAAAAGAAAAATCGCCTGATTGTGATATGCTGCTAGTTCCGCTAAATAAAGCAGTATACAAAAGTGATAGTCCTGTGAGGACAATGATGTAAGGGATAATGAATCTTTTAATATGTGTGCTTAACCTTTCCATTTGGAGTATTTTGGTGTACAAAACTAATATTTTATTTGAAAAAAAACTTATTAATATGGTAGTTTAAAAAATCATGTATCCGCAACTTTAAGAAAAAATATTATATTATTTTCATTCTTGTATTTAAAATATTATTTTAACCTAAGTTAATTTAAAGATATAAAATACTTTATTAGACATTCATACTAAAAATTAGTATTATTTGTATATTTGGTGTCCTCTTATTTAAGATTGAAAAAACAACTTTTAATAGAAGCATTTCAGGTTATTTGTACAGCAAGGGCGATGAGTACCCTTTTTGAGCAAGAAAAAGCAATAACATCAAAGTATGTACATGCTACATCAAAAGGTCATGAAGCTTTTCAAATAGCCCTAGGTCAACAACTACAAAATTGTGATTATGTTTTCCCATATTACAGAGATGATTCTATGTTATTGGCTATGGGGTTTACTCCAAAGGATTTAATGCTACAGTTACTAGCCAAGAAAAATGATCCATTTTCTGGTGGTAGAACATATTATTCTCATCCAAGTTCAAATCATAAAGATTTTCCTAAAATACCTCACCAATCTTCAGCGACAGGTATGCAAGCCATTCCTGCTGCAGGAGCAGCAATGGGTATTGATTACAAAGAAAAAGTAGGTTTAGATGAAAATAAAAATCAAAAACCTATTGTGGTTTGTTCTCTTGGTGATGCGTCATGTACTGAAGGGGAGGTGTCTGAAGCTTTCCAAATGGCCACACTAAAAAAATTACCGATTATCTTTTTTGTTCAAGACAATGAATGGGATATATCTGCTAATGCTAAAGAAATTAGGTCTCAAGACATGAGTCATTTTGCCAAAGGTTTTAAAAACCTAAAGAGCATTGCTGTTAATGGGTCAGATTATATTTCATCATACAAAAATATTGAAGATGCATTTAATTGGGTTAGGAAGAGAAAGGGACCAGTTTTAGTTCATGGTAAGGTTCCTTTGCTAAATCATCATACATCTGGAGTTAGGATGGAATGGTATAGAGATGATTTGGCTATTCACCAAAAAAGAGATCCATTTCCAATATTGAAAAGTCAATTATTGGATCATGGAATAGAGGAGAAGAAATTAGTTGAAATTGAAGAAATTGCAAAAACAAAAGTAAACCAAGACTATAAAGAGGCCTTGGGTGAAGAATATCCTACAAAGGAAAGTCTTACTGATCATATTTTTGCTCCAACTGATATTTTGGAAGAGAAAGGTGAACGCTCACCTAAGGGTAAGGAGCCAACAGTTATGGTTGATTCAGCCCTATTTGCTATCAGAGAGTTGATGGAAAATGACAAAAAGTGTCTTCTATATGGCCAAGATGTGGGTGGTAGGTTAGGAGGTGTTTTTAGAGAAGCAGCTACATTAGCTCAGCAATTTGGTGATGAAAGGGTATTCAATACTCCAATTCAAGAAGCATTTATTGTAGGTAGTACGGTTGGTATGTCTGCAGTTGGATTAAAACCAATTGTAGAAGTTCAATTTGCCGATTACATATGGCCAGGTTTGAATCAATTGTTTACTGAGGTAAGTAGATCAAATTATTTAACCAATGGTAAGTGGCCTGTAAGTATGATCTTAAGGGTGCCAATAGGGGCTTATGGATCCGGAGGTCCTTATCATTCTTCAAGTGTAGAATCTATTGTGACTAATATACAAGGTATAAAAATTGCTTATCCTTCAACTGGTGCTGATTTAAAAGGATTGATGAAGGCAGCTTATCATGATCCTAATCCTGTGGTCATGTTAGAGCACAAAGGGTTGTATTGGTCAAAAATTCCTGGAACTGAAAACGCCAAAACAATTGAACCATCAGAAGACTATGTTGTCCCATTTGGAAAAGGTAGGTTAGTTTTAGAAGCAGATAAAAACTATGCTATCAAAGGAGAATCTATATCTATTATAACTTATGGAAGAGGAGTATATTGGGCATTAGAAGCCGCTTCTGCTTTTGAGGGTAAAGTTGAAATAATTGATCTTAGAACACTTTATCCATTAGATGAAGAATTAATTTACGAGTCTGTTAGAAATCATGGTAAGGCTTTAATTGTAACTGAAGAACCATCTAATGCAACATTTGCCTTAGGTTTAGCAGGGAAAATTCAACAAAATTGTTTTGAATACCTTGATGCTCCTATTAGATTAGTGGGCGCAAAAAATACTCCTGCTATTCCATTAAATGAAGATCTTGAAATAGCTTATTTACCAAATGCACAAATGGTTAAATCAGCAATTAAAGGGCTTTTGGAATATTGATTTTTTACATTTCTCAGAATATAATAGATTTGCAGTCAAAATTTTAAAACATGGATTTCTTAAATCAAGAATTTTACGGTAATAGTATTTTGAATTGGGGTATTGCACTCGGAATTCTTATTGTTTCGTTTGTTTTGGTAAAAGTATTGTATTGGATTTTTTCCAATATTATTAGACGTTTAACATCGAAAACAAAAACAAACTTGGATGATGTTTTAATAGATAAACTGGAAAAGCCGCTAACTTATTTGTTGCTAATTTTAGGTTATTGGATTTCTATACATTATCTAACTTTTACGCAAGAAATAGAAGATATTCTTGAAAATGTTGCTTACTTCTTGTTAGTAATTGATTTAACTGCCATTTTATCTAGAGTTGTTGATGCTTTAATTTCTGAAGTAATCATGCCAATATCAGAAAAATCTGATAGTAGTTTTGATAATCAGTTGATTCCTGTAATTCAAAAAGGGGTGAGATCTATTATTTGGGTTTTAGGTATTATTATAGGTTTAGACAATATTGGATTTGACATTACAGCCATGATTGCAGGACTTGGAATAGGTGGTTTAGCTTTGGCTCTTGCTGCTCAAGATTCAGTGAAAAATATTTTTGCAGGAATTATGATTTTTCTTGATAAACCCTTCAGAATAAAAGACCGAATTCAAGTTGATGGTTTTGATGGAACAGTCGAGGAAGTTGGCCTTAGAAGTACTAGGTTAAGAACACTTGAAGGAAGAATAGTTACTATACCAAATTCACGGTTTACAGATAATAGTGTTACCAATGTTACTTCTCAACCAGCTTTAAAAGTGAAATTAAATTTAGGATTGACCTATGATACTAATGAAGATGATATGCAAAAAGCCATTGATATCTTAGAAGATATAGTTAAAAATCAAGATGCAATTACAGACGATTACGCTGCTGGTTTTAATGGGTTTGGAGATTTCTCTTTAAATATAGTTTTCATTTATTATGTACGACCAGAATCACATTGGTTAGATACCCAGACATTAGTAAATAAAGAGATACTGAAAAGGTTTAATAAAGAAGGGTTGGAATTTGCTTTCCCAACCCAAACAATATTAAAAAAGGATATATAGTATTGTTAATTACTTAATACTAACTAACTCCACAATAAAAATTAAATCTGAATTTGGAGGAATCATTTGACCCGCACCTCTTTCTCCATATGCTAGTTCAGATGGGATGATTAGTTTCCACTTTGAGCCTACTGACATTAATTGAAGGGCTTCAGTCCATCCAGGTATTACACCACTAACAGGGAATGAAACAGTTTCTCCTCTATCAATAGAGCTATCAAAGACTGTTCCGTCCAATAATGTACCATGATAGTGAGTTTCTACCTGATCATTTAAAGTTGGTTTAGCTCCACTCCCATTCACCAATATTTGATATTTAATTCCACTTTCTGTGGTAAACATATCACCAATTGAAAGTGTATCTTGAAACCAAATATTTTTTAAAGCATCAACTTCTTTTTGTTTTTCGAGTTGTTTTTTTGTCATGTATCGTTGGATAATGCCTTGAGCAACCATTGAGCTTATTCCAAAATTGTTTGACGTGTCCTTTGTTGAATTTATTCCGGCATTAACTAATTCAAAGTCTAACTCATCAAATTGATTATTTAAGTTTTCACCAACACTTACACCAATGGCAAAACTCGTAGAATCAATTTCATCTTCAAGAGTTACGTTTTGTGTGTTTTTGTTTTGACTGCATGAGAACAATATTGTTGTCAGTGCAATTGCTGTTACATTTAGTTTCATATTAGTTTATGCTTATTAGTTCAACTTCAAAAATAAGGGTAGTGAAAGGACCAATATTTGCTCCAGCACCTCTTTCTCCGTAGGCTAAGTTATAAGGAACAAAAAGCCTCCATTTAGAACCAACTGACATTAGTTGTAATGCTTCTGTCCATCCTTTTATAACTCCACTAACAGGAAATGTTGCAGGTTGACCACGCTCTACAGAACTATCAAAAACAGTCCCATCAATTAGTGTTCCATGGTAATGTGTAGTAACTTGGTCATTAAGCGTTGGTTTAGCACCTTCTCCTTTTGTAATCACTTCATATTGTAATCCACTTTCTAATGTAGTTACCCCTTTCTTTTTACCATTTTCAGCTAAGAAGTTTTCTCCTTCTTCTATGGCTTTTTTTGATTTAAGTTCTTGTTGTTTAGAAAAGTATTCTTGTAGAATTTTTTGAGCTTCTGCATTAGATATTTTCGGTTCACTTTTATCACTTAAAACATCATTAATTCCGTTCATAAAATCTTTGATGTCAATATCGCTAAATTGATTTTTTAAGTTTTCGCCAATATTAACTCCAATACAATAACTTACGGAGTCAATTTCTGTTTTTAATTTTTGTGCATTCATAATTGATAGGTTAATAAATATCATTAAGAAGAATGCAATATGCTTTTTGTTCATTTTAATTAATTTATTTTAAAATTAAGGCTAACTAGATTAGAAAATGGTGAAGAAATGTTAAACTTTAGTCCTTTTTAGATTCAGTTTTTTCTTGATCAGCATTTTCATCAGGCTCTTCATTTGATTCTTCTTGAATCAGATTATTGGTTTCATGTAAAATATTATACCACTGAAATACTTTTTTAATATCAGAATTATAAACTTGTTCTTGATCATAATTTGGGATTAATTCCTCGAAAACTTTTCGTAATTCGTCCCCTTTTTCAAGATGAGAGATGGCAGCATCTTTTTGATATTTTTTTTGAATTCTATCAAAAACTTCTGAAAGTAAAATTTCCTCATCATAAGTGTAAATACTTATGTCTGATAAAGCACTTATTTTATTCGTGTTAAAAATTGGAAACCTCTTTTTGTCTTTCAGCGATTCTACAATCACATTGTTTTTGGACTTACCAACAATGGTATGTAATCCTGATTTTCCAGCTACTGATATAAAATCTTTTAATTCCATAATCTTAATTGTCCGGCAAAACTAACAATTATTCTATAACAAGTAATACTGGTTTTATGTTTGGTAGATTTAAAATTTTCAACCAGTATAGTCCATTTGAAAGATTTCCCTTGTTTATAATGAATATATTTTGAGATGATGTAGCATTTCTTACCACTCTACCCTGGGCATCCACAATTTGATAATCAATTTTGTGTTGAGGGTCATTAATTACAATTTGCGATTCATTAGAAAACGGATTTGGAAAAACTTGAATAGCGTTACTTTGGGTATTATTCATACTTATGCTTGAAGGAATGGCTGTTATAATATGCACATCAGCACTTATCACACTACCAAAATTTCCTTCTCCTTCCATGAGTGTAACTCCGTTGTAGTCTGTTAGTAACCATTCTCCATCTGTCCCGCCATAAGTTGATGCACTCATGCCATCACCAAAGTCATCGATGAGGTCAAAAGTGTAACACTCGTTAGCGTCAATATAAATGTCTTGAATGATGGTGTCATTGGCTTGATTACCTCCGCCATTGGGGATACAATCATATGGACCACCTTCATACCACAATGAATCTTGACTATCTTTTATCGTCCACCTTGTTTCTTTGCAGTAGTCATCTAATACCAATTGTAAGGTAATTGGACTACCCATTTGGTTGTTGACGTTTAATTCATAAGAAACCACACTATCGCAAGCGTTGATACTTGCTAGGGTGTCGGTATAAATCCCGGAGGAAGTATATGTATTGTTGTTCCACACAAAAGTGTCACAAACAGCTTTGAAGAAAGTATCCACATAACTTGGATAGATAGAGAGGTTGAGGTAGTTCAAGCTATCACATCCAGCGCTATTAAGATTGGAGTCTACATAAATCCCAGAAGAAGAATATAGCTGATTGTTCCAAGTGTAGTTGTCGCAATGAGCTTGGGTAGTGGTATCAGAATAACTGGAATTAATGATAAGACTCAGATAAAGGGTACTGTCACATCCATTGGAAGTAGTGTAGTTGGCTTGATAAAAGCCAGAGGAAGAATAGGAATTGCCTTCCCAAGTATAATTGTTACAAGCAGCAGTAGAAAGAGTGTCAGCAAAGCTATAGTTGATGGTGAGTAGGAGAGAGGAAATGCTATCACAACCGCTAGAGGAGGATAGAGAATCTATGTAAAAACCAGAAGTGGAGTAGTTGTTGTTATTCCATTGATACTGATCACAACTGGAAATGGTGTCGGCAAAGTTAAAAGAAGGATGAATGGTGAGGTTAAGTGTTACCACACTGTCACAGCCATTAATGGATGTTAAAGTATAAGTTTCACCTGAAGTATCGCTGTAATAGGTTTGTCCATTAATCCATGTATACTGTTCGCAATAACTTATGTTTTCATTTGTCGAATGACTCGGAAAAATAGTTGCTGCCAGAAAAACTATACTATCACAACCATTGGTATTTACCAAAGTATCCTCGTAGTTTCCGCTTGTGTAAAAATAAGTGCCATTCCAATTAAGGCTATCACAATTATTTAAGGCTGTAGTATCACCAAATGAGGAAGTTAATTTTGTAAAGCTTAGTGTAGAAATACTGTCACAACCATTTTGAGCTGTAAGCGTGTCATTAAATGTTCCAGTAGAATCATAATATTTTCCATTCCATAAGTAATTGTCACAAGAAGAAATGCTTAGTGTATCTCCAATAGAATTTCCTCCAACGGTTAAATCTAGGTTGATCGTGCTATCGCACCCAAATTGATTCACTAATATATGCGTAGCAGAATTATTATTTGAATAGTAAGTATTGCCATCAATCCATTCTAGGCTATCGCATTCAAAACGGGTGTCCGAAACTAGATTTGATTGATGTATAGTTAGTTGTAATACATGAGCAGAATCACATCCTTTTGTATTTGTCCCATTTACTGAATAATATCCAGATGAACTGTAATAGTTACTGTTCCAAAGTAAACTATCACAGCCAGTGCTAACAGTTGTATCATCAACTCCACTATGTAAAAGTGTCTGAAACCCATCTAATTTTCCATATCCAAAATCATAGTTGGGCAGCGTGCCTGTCCATCCATCGCTGTATGCACTACTTATTAAGTCGTTGCGGAAATGAGTGTAATTCCCTTGATTGCATTTTTCTAAATATAGTGCAGCTACTCCAGCCACTACAGGGCTGGACATAGATGTTCCACCATTACGGTAATGTTTACCACCTAAGGCTAAATCAGCATCGCTCATACCACTATATAGATGAATGGGAAAAGAACTCACTGTAGTTGCTCCTGATGCTGCAATTTCTGGTTTCAATGCTCCGTGTCGAGTGGGCCCTTTACTTGAGTTATAGTGTATTTCTCCCCTTGTTCCAGCTTCGCTTTTCCAATTGCCTAGGTTATTTACATATCCACTGTCATTGGTGTAATTTCCAACAGTTATAACGCTGTTAAGACATTGAAAAGAACTACAAATAGTTTGTAGTGAATCTGAGTTAGTGTAATTAGGTGGTGTGGAGCTGAATGGAAATTCTGCATCGTTGATTCTGACCATATTTGATTTGCTATAGGTTGCTTCATCGGACCAAACATCTAAAAAACCATTTCCAGTGGTATGTAGCCCCCAATAGTAATTGCCCGAAGAATCTGGGCTAAGTATAATTTCAAAACTTACAACTGAGTCATAAAGCGTTTGAGCAAACATGAACATCATTCCAACTCTTTCGTTATTCGAGTTTACAATGGAATCTACATAAGCCCCATAAGCGTCTTGATATAGGTTGCCATCCAGGTAATCTTTGATTGAAAAAAAGTCAGTAATGCCTCTTAAGTTATCGTTGTGAAAGCCACTCATGGCAATTTCAAGATGGTTTATTTGGGATGTGTCTCCATAACCAACAAAATGAACACTATTATCACCATAACAGAAGGGGACACAGCCATATACTGCATAATCAAGACTATTGTTGTGTTTGAATAAAGTAAAAACAGTATCATTGGTTGATACCTCATGTCTTAAATGAAAAAACTTGTCCCCCACATTTCCTGCAGAACAAACAAAAAGATGCCCATCTGCACCTACTACGCTATTATGAATGAACTGTGCACTAGGATCTAATCCATCATGTGCCCCAAAGTAAGTGCCTGCACTGGCATTGATTACACAAGGTTTTCCTAAGGAATCGGCAATATTGTAAATGTAAGTGGTAGCATCTTGAACATTGGCCAAAAAATTTGCTCCAAAATCTGCTTCCACTACCACCATGTCAGCTTCACAGGCTACCCCTTTGTACTTCCCAAATGCAGAACCGTTGCCAGCACCCGCTCCAGCTACTGTGGTTCCATGCCCCCATTGGTCATTATGTGCAGTTGGAAGTCCTGCATTTATCCCCGCGCTATCCCAATGTTGTCCATAACCATAGGGCTGTGGTGTATTAGCAGCTGTTGCTAAGTTTTGATCCCAAAGAGAAATGATTCTAGTTGATCCATCAGGATGTTTAAAATCATCATGTGTAAAGTCAATGCCTGTGTCAATAAAGCCAATTATTACTCCATTTCCAGTATGCGAATTGCTTAGTGGGCTAATTCCATTATGAGCGTCATTTATTCTATTGTTAACACGCATGGTGTCGTTCATGGGAGTGCCAACTTCTTGTGGTAGGTAGAAATCCTGAATATCTTTTTCTAAAATTAAGTTCTTGCAAAGGCTAGGTGCTATTCTAATATAGTGCCAGTCTTGGTGTTTATGGATGTAGCTAGCTTGATAATCGAGAACTAATTTTTGAATTTTACTGTCATTGCCTTTTACATAGATGCCAACATTTGTTTTATGGACAATTTTTGACCAATTAATTGGGCTTGAAAAAGGAGAAATTGGGGATTCCTGCTGTGAAAAGATACAACATGTAATGCCAAATAAAAAAAGAAAAAAACTGCTCCTAACCCCCATAAATTAAAGGTACAAAAAAATCAATAAAAGGGAATTTGATCTAAGTAAGTTGCTTTTTTACTTTCTAAATTGATATCTATACAATAAGTGTTTTTACCATTGGTTAAAATCAATTTTTTCGCCTTAAAATAATGCTGATAAGTAAGTACTTGATGCATAGTCTCATTGCTGATGGTAATTTCTGGTGCTTTGCATTCAACAAGTAGGTTAGGATTTCCTTTTTTGTCAAAAACAACAATATCAAATCTTTTCCTTTGGTTGTTGACTTCAAATTGTTTTTCAATAGCCATAAGACTAATTGGGTAGTTTTTTTCGTGATGTAAAAACTTCCAACAATTTTGGCGTACAATTTCTTCGGGTGTTGAAATAATCCATTTTTTTCTTAATTCATCAAAAAGGTATTCTTTTGAATTAATTATTTTAGTTTTATGTGGATATTCTGGTAGCAACTTAAAATTAAGATTTGGAATATAATCAAATTATAGCTGATATAGATAACGGTATTTTTAAACCGGTTTATTTTTTACATGGAGAAAATACTTATCAAATTGATGTAATCGCCAATAAATTACTACAAAGTGTTTTAGAAGAACACGAACGCGATTTTAATCAAACTATTTTTTATGGAAAAGACTCATCAGTTGATGCTATTGTCGATGCTGCAAAGCGCTATCCACTAATGGCTTCTTATCAATTAATTGTTGTTAGAGAAGCCCAACATTTATCCAGGACTTTAGATCATTTTTCCTCTTATTTTGAGCAACCTGTTCCAACCACTATTTTGGTATTTTGCTATAAGGGCAAGAAAATAGATAAACGTAAGGCAGTTGCCAAAATATTATCTAAGGGAAAATTTTTGTTTGATGCAGAACCAATTAGAGATTATCAACTACCTGATTGGGTGGTAAAATGTGCTAAAGAAATGGGCTTGAAAATTGATCAAAAGTCTGCTGTTCTTTTAGCGGAATATGCAGGAAATGATTTGTCTGGAATTGAACAAAATTTAGAAAAATTAAAGATTTTAAAGCCTAAAGACAACATGATAAATGTTGAACTGATACAACAGCACATAGGTTTTTCAAAAGATTTTAATTTGTTTGAATTGACAGATTCTTTAGCTTCTTTCGACATAAAAAAAGCATCTTTTATTGCACAACATTTTGGCCGAAATAATAAAAACCACCCTGTGGTTGTAGTTATTGGTCATCTTTATGGATTTTTCACCAAGCTCATGAAATATCATTTTTATGCGAATGATTTAAGTCCAAATCAAATTGCTGGAAAAATTGGAGTCCATCCTTTTTTTATAAAACAATACCAGCAAGCTTCCAAATACTATTCTAAAGGAAAACTAGCTAATATTTTGTCAGAATTAAGATACTACGACTTAGCCAGTAAAGGGGTGTACTCTACAACAATTAGTGATGAGGAGTTACTGAAAGAGTTAGTATACAAAGTGATGCACTAAAAAATCAGTTTATAATTTTTGAGAATCCAACACTTATCGATGGAAATGGGTAAACTTCATCCATTAAATTGTTTACAAAAAATGTCGAAAAAACAGAAGTGTTTTTGTTTCCAATTTTTATTTTAAGTGCTAAGTTTAAAGGTCTAAGTGTAGAATTATTATGTTCTCTTATGACCAGTTTTTCTCTTGTTGTAGAGTTGGTTACTACACGATATCTAAGTCTTCTTATTGCATTAAAATGGAATATAGGGTTTAGTTCTAAAAATTTCCCAAGCTGATTGCCTCTTTTGGGGTCAAAATTAAAACGTAATCCCAATTGGCCATTGAGGGATAAAAATCTGACTTGCGGATTTAAAACATCGTTGTTTGTTACAGCAATTGGTGTAGCATTATGTTTTGATATGTTATCAATGTTATTAATGAATATATTTTGATACTCAACTCCCAAACCTCTAGTAGTAGATAGTATATTATTTATTTTCCTCTTTTTTAAAAAACTCAAATTGACATTAAAACTGGGTTTAATACTGGGACCATTTACCATCTCTAATTTCCATGGTAAATAAGTGTCAAAACTGAATTCTGTATATCTGTACTTTTTTTGGTTGGGGCCCCAGTCTGCACTGTATTCTTTAAAATCCAAGGGCACTTCCTCACTGATGATTTCTCTTTGTGCTGCAGTATCATTAAAAATGAATACCACCAAAATAATTTGTATGACCTTATAAACGAATTTCATTCATGTATCCATTAAAGTGAAAACGTAGTATTTTGTCTTTGTAATCATTGGCATTTATAGTAATGGGGTTCTTACTGTGGACTAATATTGTCTTGTATTTTTCCAATACTTTTTTTGTTTGACCTTCATAATTGAATTTATCATTTTCAACGTGCATAAACATGTATTGTGTTCCGTGATGAACTTCCTGATTTTCTGCTAATTCTATTTTAATGGTGTTTCCATTTCTAATTATTTCAAAAGTTGGAATTATAATCTCGTCTTTAAAGTAATAGGAAGCCTTGGGAACACCATACCCATGCGCGTAATCAAAGTAAGGGTAAAGTGATCCGCTTTTTTCAATGAGTTCAAATATTTCCATATTGGTTTTGTCAGGGTAATTTTGCCAAACACAGGCTGCATAACCTGCAACTAAAGGACAAGAAAAAGACGTGCCTTGTGTTTTACTAATCCCTTTTTTGCTAGCGCCCATTACATCTCCATATGCTACGACATTGGGTTTCATTCTAAAATCTGCAGTTGGTCCGAAAGAACTAAAACTTCTATGAATTCCTGAGCTTGTAATTGCACCAATAGTTAGCACACTATCAGCATCTGCAGGAGTAGCAATATATTTCCAGTCGCTGTCTCCTGAATTTCCAGCTGAAACCAATACCAAAATTCCTTTTTTTGCCGCCATGTTTGCTGCTCTAGCTATGATTGATGTTTTACCATCCATTTGATAATTAAAGTATTCTTCTGAAGCATATCCAAGAGAAGTGTTTATAATGTCTGCTCCATTAGCATCTGCCCATTCCATCGCCATTAACCACAATACTTCTTCTGTTTCATTTTCTACTGCAACTCTTTCCGTTCTTGCCAATAAAAATTCTGCAGATTGAGCAAGTCCAAGTATTTGGTTTTGATATTTACCAGCTATACAGCTGAGTACTGCTGTGCCATGCTCACTGTATTTGTAGACATCCTCTCTTTTGTAGTGGAAATCCCAAGTTTTTACAATTTGGTTGTTTTTAAATAAATGTTGAAGAGAAGGAGTTTCTAAAGCTCCTTTAAACCCTCCATCAATCACACATATTCTCAATCCTTTACCATCTAATCCTTTGTTTTGAAAAACTTGGCCTTCAAGTGATGAAATTTGCCTTTCAGCTAAATTGTTTATCTTATTATTTTTAACATCTAAATGACATGCGTGGAGTACAGGTTTTAATGGCTGTATTTCAACTACATAGGGCAATAATTTAATTTCGGAAATTTGTTCTTCAAATGCTGTAACACATATGGCATTAAACCATCTTGAAACACCTATAATGTGATCAACTTTTGATGTAACTTCATCAACATATGAAAAACAAACAGGGATGTCAGAATAATGATTTAGAGGGAAACCTATTTTTATTCTACGATTTTTCGCTTTTTGATCTAAATAATCATGGGTGTCAACAGCGCTAAATTTTTTGTCTTTTAAAAATACCCAGTACTTTTCTTGACCATTAATGCTTTGGTAACCAATTAAAATAATAAGCAAAAAGACTATATGTCGAATCATTCTATAAATTTAATCATTTAAATCAGACTTATGATAGACCTTAGAAGTGATACTGTGACTAAGCCAACAAATGAAATGAAGTCTTTTATGATGGATGCTAAGTTAGGTGATGATGTTTTTGAAGATGATCCATCTGTTAGACATTTGGAAGATATGGCAGCATCTATGTTTGGCAAGGAGGCTGGACTTTTTTGTCCCTCTGGAACGATGACTAATCAAATAGCGCTTATGACACATCTTAAACCAGGTGATGAGGTAATTTGCAGTAGAGAGTCACATATTTATAATTACGAAGGTGGTGGAATTGCCAGAAATGCAGGTGCGTCTGTTAGATTAATAGAACGAAAAACTGGTTTGCTCACAGTTAGTGATATTGCTGATAACATAAACCCTGATGATGTGCATCAGCCAGTTACTAAGTTGGTGGCATTGGAAAACACTTGCAATAGAGGAGGAGGGAATTGTTATGACATTAATGAGATTAAAGCAATAAAAGAGTTTTGTGATAAAATTGGTCTGCCTGTTCATTTAGATGGGGCTAGGTTATTTAATGCCATTGTCAAAAAAGGTCATTCTGCTGAAGATTATGGGGCTTGCTTTGATTCTATTTCTATATGTCTTTCGAAAGGGTTAGGTGCTCCTTTAGGCTCATTACTTCTAGGCGATGCTCACTTTATTAAAACTGCCCGCAGAAATAGAAAAGTTTTAGGTGGTGGTATGCGTCAAGTGGGTATTGTAGCATCAGCAGGTACTTATGCTTTAAATCATCATGTGGATCGATTGAAAGACGACCATGAACATGCCCAAATTATAGCAAATGCTCTTGCTAATTGTTCATGGATTAATCAGGTTTTAGACGTTGAAACCAATATTATAGTTGCGTCACTTAAAGATGATTTTGAACCACTAAAATTCCTGCAAAAATTAGAAGACGATGGAGTTTTAGCCATCCCTTTTGGAAAGGGGAAAATTAGAATGGTTACCCATTTAGATGTTTCTTCAGAAAATGTTGAAAAAGTGGTAGAATCACTTAAATTTTAGAAAGTAAGAAGCTGTATTTGAAACAGCATCTTTAATGGAATTAAATGTGAAGTTTAGTTCGTTAATTACCTTTTGATTATCGTAAATATTCACTTGACTTGATGTTCTTGCAGTTTCTTTTGTAATGCCTGGTTTTCTATTGGTGATAAAACACCTAATGGCTTCCATTCTCCAAGCTAATTCTAACAATGATTTTGTTGCTTTCTTGCGTGGTTTTGGTTTGTTAAGTTGAGTGGCAATCTCATCAAATACAACCTTATAAGGTAAGTTTTCCCCTACCAAAATATACCTTTCTCCTTTGATGTCTTTTTCTACCAACTGTATAATAGCTTTAGATACATCCCTTACATCCACAAAGCCATTTTCGCCAAGTGGGTAATGAGATAATCCTTTGTAAATTTGTTTAAAAAGGGTAGTGCTAGATCTTCTCCAGTTAGATGGGCCTAAAATGATCCCTGGATTGCAAATTACAGCATCAAGACCTTCCTCTAAACCGCGCCAAACTTCATTTTCAGCTTTGTATTTAGTTAAGGCATAAAAACTATTTTCTTTCCCAGAAGACCACTTATTTTTTTCATTGTAATGTCCTGAGCCTTGTCTTCCGATTGAGGCAATAGAGCTAATAAATCCTAATTTTTGCACCTTCTTTTCTAAACAAGCATTTACAATATTGGCAGTGCCTTCAATGTTGATTATTCTCATGGAATTAAAATCACTTTTATTGAAACTCACTATGGCTGCACTGTGATATACAAAATCTACTCCATCTACTGCATTATAGACTTCTGTGACATCATCAAGTTCCATATTCACCCACTCAATTTCACCAAATAGATCATGGCAATTGTAGTGTTGAAAAACTTGTTCCATAATTTTTTTATTAGAGCGAGGGGTACATGTTGCTCTAACAGCTTGCCCCTTTTTCAAAAGATCTAATACAATATGTGTACCTACCAACCCAGTTGCTCCAGTTACGAGATTTTTTTTCAAGCTATATTTAGTTTTACCTATGGTGAAAGATAAATTGAAGTTAAAAAAATCATAGAATAATTTATCTTTAACCAACAGATAAAAATATATTTGTCCATCTAATGTGTTGTACATCAAAAATCAATAAGGAGTGAATTTTGTAGAGGAATTAAAATGGAGAGGCATGATTCATGATATCATGCCGGATACGGAAAGTTATTTGTCTAAGAACAAGGTGAGTGGATATATTGGTTTTGATCCCACCTCAGATTCTTTACACATAGGAAGTTTAGTTCAGATTATGATTTTAGTACACTTCCAGCGTCATGGACATTCACCTTATATACTTGTTGGTGGGGCAACAGGAATGGTTGGAGATCCCTCTGGAAAGTCTAAGGAGCGAAATCTATTAGATAAAGAAGAGTTATTTAAAAATGTAGATGCCATACAGGCTCAATTGGCTAAGTTTTTAAAGTTTGAGGATATTCCAAATGCAGCTGCTATTGTCAATAATTATGACTGGTTTAAATCTTTCAACTTTTTAGATTTTATAAGAGATGTGGGAAAACATATCTCGGTCAATTATATGATGGCTAAAGAATCAGTTAAGAAAAGACTTGAAACCGGAATTTCATTTACTGAATTCTCTTATCAATTAGTTCAGGGATATGATTTTTATTGGTTGTATAAAAATCACCAATGCAAAGTTCAAATGGGAGGTTCAGATCAGTGGGGAAATATTGTTACTGGAACTGAGCTCATTAGAAGGATGGATGGAGGAACTGCGTTTGCTATAACTACTCCGCTTATTCAAAAAGCAGATGGTACAAAATTTGGAAAAACGGAAGAGGGCAATGTTTGGCTTGACCCGAAAAAAACTTCCCCCTACAAATTCTATCAGTATTGGATTAATAGTAGTGATGAAGATGCTAAAAACTACATTAAAATTTTCACGCTTAAAACCAAAGACGAAATAGATGAACTGATTAAAGAACATGATATAAATCCAGGTCTTAGGTTATTACAAAAAGAATTGGCTAAATCCATAACTATTATGGTTCATGGGGAAGAAAATTTTGTTGCTGCTCAAGAAGCATCTACTATTTTATTTAAAAAGGGAGATGAAGCAGTTAAATCTCTAAAAACTTTATCAGACAACATGTTCATGGAAATTTTTGAAGGAGTTCCTCAAAAATCAATAGCTATTTCAGATATAGAATCTGGTGCTTCTATTACAGAAGTATTGTCTTCTATGTCTGGATTTTTAAAGTCCAATGGTGAAGCAAGAAGAGCATTACAAGAAAACTCGATTTCGGTAAATAAATTAAAAGCAAATATCGATACAGTCATCAATGCGGATGACTTAATTGCTGGACAATATATTCTTTTACAAAGAGGGAAGAAAAATTATTTTGTCCTTGTTGTTAATTAAAGGAAAGTAAGTTACATCCTCTTACTTCTGCTTGATCATATCTTCCTAAAATGTTAAATGAACCATTTTCATTAACTCTACCCAAATCTTGTGTTTCGATAAATGAACAACTATATAAGTTGGCCAAGTCAATGATGTTTACTCCGCCAGTTTTACCAAAAGAACTGTAGCTCAAGGGATCTTCTAATTCTCGTATTAATATTTTCATCCAAGAGGGGCTGTAGAATTCACCATTAGTTTTGGCATAAGCTTGGGATAGTAATTCGGTCATGCCATATTCACTATGAATATTTTCACATTGATATTTCTTACGTAAAATTAAGTGAAGCTCATCTCTTACCATTTCTTTTTTTCTGCCTTTCATGCCCCCAGTTTCCATTATAATCCATGATGACAATGCTGGTAATTCAACATTTTCAGCTAAATCCAATAAGGCATAAGAAACACCAATTAGGATAACTTTTTGATCTTTTAATTTGTTGATTTTATCAACGGTTTCTTCATTATTAATGGATAAGTAGCCACTTAATTGATGTCCAGAATTTTTAATGAGTTCATCTGCCATATAAATCAAAGAACTATTTCCTTGTTCTTGATATGACGGTAAAAGAGCCAGTATAATACAATCCTCCACATTTCCATAATTTTGCTCGAATGTCTTTAAGAAAGATTTTTGATAGAGGTCTACATCATGAACTAAATGTTTACTTCTAGCTTGATTAGTTGTGCCACTACTTAAAAATGTAATTTTTTCTTTTTTGCCCTTAGCAATGATATTATTTGATTTAAAAAATCGAATCGGCAAGCAGGGAATTTCTGTGTAATGATTTATGGACTTAGGGTCAATTTTTTTATGATCAACATAAGATTTGTAAATCGACACCTTATCGTATTGGAAATTAAAAATGGAGAGTGCTCTTTTGTTGAACTCATCTTCTCCATTTATATCAAATATTTCATTTTTTAAATTCAAGGTACTTGGAAATAGTTTAATTTTATGTCGATGAAAAAAGTTGGCCTAAAAATAAGCATAGTTTTTATTTTTTTTGTTTCTATTGTTTCTTGCTTAAAGCCAGTACAATACCCTGATGAGCCAGCTGTAGAATTTGTTCAGTTTGATATTCATGGAGATTCTGGAATAATAACATTTTATTTTACAGATGGTGATGGTGATATAGGTTTAAATGCAAATCAAATTAATCCACCATATGATCCTGGAAGCTTTTATCATTATAATGTTTACTTAGAATATTATGAAATGATGAATGGTAATGTGGTTAAAGGGACAATGGATCCAAATGGAAATAATGCAAAATTCCCTCAAAATGACACTGTTCCATATGATACTATACCAAATGGATTTAGAATTGAGGATATTACTCCATTTGGTCAAAATAAATCTCTAAAAGGTAATATGCAACTCGTTTTAAGTCCTTATTATAATTTCATCTCTAATCATAATGATAGTATCCTATTCTCAATTATGTTAATTGATAGGAGTTTAAATCAAAGTAACATTGTTTTCAGCCCTGTTATTGTTCGATGATTATTTTCCCATGCATAGTTCTTTAAAGGTCTCATTTATTTTTTCGTTATTAATTCTTTTGGGTTGTGTTACAATAGAAGACGCTAGTTATGATATTGATCCAAAAATGGCTATTGCCATGAAACCAGAATTTTCTATTTTTCATCATTCGGATAATGAATCCACCATTTATTTTAAGTTAAAAACTGAGGATATTCTCTATACTCGAAATGATAGGTCAAAACCATTTAATGCTAATTTAAAATTAGCCTACGCTTTATACAATGAAACAGGTAAAACACTAATTGATTCGGGTTCAATCTTATGGAAAGATTTTTACACAAAACAAAAGAAGGATTATATAGATACCAATTTGTTTTTTCAGCTTCCAATAAACAATAAGGCAAAGCTTAAATTGTCACTTTCTGACATAAACAGATTAAGAACTTATGAGAAACTAGTTGACGTTAACAAAAAAGACATTTTTAACAGGCAATTTTATCTTTTAAAAGACACCTCGGGAAATATATTAATGAATAATTTTTTCAAAGGATCTCAGGTTATCAGGCTGCACAATAAGTACTTGTCCAATAGGCAAATTTTCATGAATTATAATAATACGATTTTCCCTATTGCTATGCCTCCATTTAGTAAAGCAAAAAGGCAAACCTTCCCAAGGAAAACTTCCTATTGCAAGATTTTTGATTTTGATCACCATGTAGATATAAATTTACCAGAAGATGGTTTTGTTTATTTTCAGCTTGACACAATGAGCAACCAAGGTTTTTCTCTTTTTAACTTTGACCGCGATTTTCCATATTTGAAGCGTCCAAGACAGTTAATACCACCACTTCGGTTTTTATGTACAAGTGATGAATATCTGAAATTGCAAAATGGTGAAAATGCCAAAAACACAGTTGATCAATTTTGGCTATCAAGAACATCTTCCATGGAACGTGCTAGGAGTTTAATTAAAACCTATTATTCAAGGGTAGAAAAAGCCAATGAAATGTTTACTTCACATGTAGAAGGCTGGAAAACAGATAGGGGTATGATTAGTATAATTTTTGGTCCTCCAAGCTATGTGAGAAAAACCAAAAATGCAGAGGTGTGGTATTACGGCCAACAAAGCAATGCCAACATAAATGCGTATAATTCAATTAATGATCCCATGCGAATTCAATCTTCTGGAGGAGGGCTAAAATTTACATTTGATAGAGTTTCTAATCCATTTTCAATGAATGATTATGAGTTAGACAGAAATTACTCCTACAAATCGTCCTGGTATAGGGCTGTTGAATCATGGAGAAAAGGAAAAGTTTACATCGTACAATGAAAAGCAATAAACAACAAGACATCATATATGGTATAAGAGCAGTGTTAGAAGCCATCTCAGAGGGCAAGACACTCAATAAAGTACTGGTTCAGCAAGGGGCTAAAGGAGAACTATTTACAGCATTAATGGATGCGTTGAAAAAGGAAAAAATTCTATATCAGCGTGTGCCTGTGCAAAAGCTTAATCATATGGTTAAAAAAAACCATCAAGGGGTCATTGCCATGATATCTCCTTTACCATATCATCAAATTGATTTTCTGATACAACAAATTTACGAGAAAGGCCAAGATCCTTTTGTGTTGGTATTAGACAGAGTAAAAGATGTAAGAAATTTCGGGGCAATATGTCGAACGGCAGAATGTATGGGGGTAAATGCAATTGTAATTCCTGCGAAAGAATCAGCTTTAATTACAAGTGATGCCATCAAAACATCGGCTGGGGCACTCTACAAAGTACCTGTTTGTAAAGTTCATCATTTATCTTCAGCCGTGGAATTTTTAATGGGTTCTGGATTAAAGATTTATGCTATTTCAGAAAAAGCTAAAAAATCAATTAATCAATATAAATACAATGGTCCAAAAGCTTTGATAATGGGAAGTGAAGAAGATGGCATTAATCAGCAATTATTAAAACTGTCCAATGAAGTCTATAAAGTTCCAATGAAAGGGACAATTGATTCACTTAATGTGTCTGTTGCAACAGCAATTGCTCTTTATGAAATGAGTCGAGATACTAACGCTTAACAGATAAGCCTAAGGTTTCCATGTCTTTCCAAAAAGAAGGGTAAGATTTATTAACTACATGTTCATCATCAAAACGGATAGGTCCAACTTTCATACAAAGTGGAGCTATACTCATTGGAATTCTATGGTCATGATGAGTTTGAATTAATTCATTGTTGTAGTTTATGTTTTGTTTTTTAGGAATAAAAATAGAATGGTTATCCACTTCGCATATAACATTAAACTTTGAAAGTTCTTTTTGAAGAGTTAAAAGTCTGTCCGATTCTTTTAGCTTTAAACTTTCTAATCCAGTAAGGTGAGTTTCTATGCCTAAGCCTACACATGAAACAGCAAAGGGGAGTGCTAAGTCAGGATAGTCAGCTAAATCAAACGCTAATTTTTCTTGCTGAAAATCTGTTTTTTGGATTGATATCCCACCATGGGTATAAGAAGTTTTAACGCCTAAATTTTCATACAGTTCGCTAACAAAAGCATCACCCTGCAATGAATCTTCAAATAGATGAGGGATTTCAATAGTTGATTTGTGTGATAGAGATGCTAAGCTATATATAAAAGAGGAACTGCTCCAGTCATTTTCTACGGTAAAATCAATTTCATTATATGTTTGATTGGAAATAATGATCGTGTTGTTTTCCCAAGCGTGTTTGATGCCCACTTTTTTCATTAATGAAAGTGTCATTTGAATATATGGCCTTGAAAGAATAGGGGGTGTTATGGTTAATTTTAACCCTTTTTCAAGGGTTGGAGCAATCATTAATAATGCAGAAATAAATTGACTACTTACATCTCCAGTAATGCTGATTTCGCCACCTTTTATTTGTTTTCCCCTTATAAGCAGAGGAGGAAATCCTTTTTTTTCTAAGTATGCTACATCCCCACCAATTTGGTTAATGGCGTCAACTAGTGGAGCTATTGGACGTTGATGCATCCTTTCGCTTCCACAAAGTTTGAATAAACCCTCTTTTGTAGAGAGATATGCGGTTAAAAAACGAAATGTGGTACCTGCATGGTGACAATCAATTGCATTATCTAAACAGGGTTTGGATAAAATTTGATCAAGTAATTTAGTGTCATCAGCATCCGACAGGTTGGAGAGTTTTAAGTTGTTCTTAGCCATTGCGCTAAGAATAAGTAATCTATTGCTAATGCTTTTGGAAGAAGACAGCTGAACTTTTCCAGCAATTTGGTTAGATAAAGCGTTTAACTCAATCATTAAATATTAAATTCTTTAAGTATTGCTTGAACTTCGTTTTTACCAAGTTCTACATCTATTTGAACTTCCCCAATATCTTTAGGTAAAGAAAAATTGATCTTACTTGTATTGTTTTTTTTATCATTCAGCATGAGATCAATAACGTGGTCAATGTCAATGTTGAATTCAATAAAATGTTTAAAAAAACGGGTTAACTCAACTTTTATTTCTTCAGCTATACTCTTTGTGCTATGTCCTATTTTATAGGAAATAAAAGCTTCCAAAATCATCCCATAAGCAATGGCAAATCCATGTAATGTTGATGTATTTTTATTGAGTAAATAAGATTCAATGGCATGACCAACAGTGTGTCCCAGATTTAATTTTTTTCTTTCATTAGATTCAAATGGATCTCTTTTAACAATATTGTATTTTAATTGAGTAGATTTTTTTATGATGGTTTCAAAATCAAGTGTTTCTATAGAATTGTTGGATAAATAGTTCCAAAGTTCTCGATCTCCAATTATAGCATGTTTATAAACTTCTGCCATCCCAGCCATTTTTTCATCCATTTTTAATGAATTTAAAAATTGAGAATCACAGTATATGGCTGTAGGTTGAGAGAAAGTTCCTATGTTGTTTTTTAGATTATTGAAATTAAATCCTGTCTTTCCTCCAACCGATGCATCTACCATTGCAAGTAAAGAGGTTGGAACTAAACTAAAAGGAACTCCCCTTTTATATGTGGATGCTGCAAAAGCCCCCATATCACAAATTACTCCTCCACCAATAATATATACATGATCATTTCGGCTTGCTTGATGTCTATTTAAAAAAGACCAAATTGTTTCAATCTGGCTTAGATTTTTATGTTCTTCACCTGCACCTAAAATGCACAATTTTCCATCTTTCAAAGAATTAATTTCAATACGATCAATACATGATTTCGTATTTTCATCAGCTATCAGAAATATTCTTTTGCTGTCGTTTGATAAATCTAATTTAGATGAATATTGGTTTATATTCCCAAAAAATATTTCAGGGAATTTTAGACTCATTTCCCCTTGATTTTTGCTATAGCTTCTTTAGAGAAATTAGAAAGAATTAATTCACCAGAAATTTTAGCTCTTTCTGATAATAAATCATCCCAATGCTCAGTTCCTTCCCAAAATATTTTCTTTAATTCTTTTGTTGCTTTATCATGAGACGTAGCAATTTTTTCACACAATGCATCAACTTCAGCATCCATTTCCTCAGTAGTTTCTGAAACAGAAGAATATAATCCTTTTTCTTGAGCCCAATCAGCACTAAACCATTCAGTTGCATTAATAGCTAAAGTACTCATAGCAGATAAGCCCATTTTGCGTTCTACTGCAGGGCCTACAACAAATGGACCAATACCAATGGCTAACTCACTTAATTTTACAGAGGCATATTTTGTAGCAAAACAGTAGTCTACAGCACTAGCCATACCTACTCCTCCGCCCACTGCTTTCCCTTGGACTCTACCTATAATTATCTTAGGGCACTTTCTAGCCGCATTAATTACTTTTGCAAAACCAGAGAAAAAAGCAATGCCTTCTTCAATATTTTGAATGGCCTGTAATTCATCAAAGCTTGCTCCCGCACAAAATGTTCTATCACCACCAGATTGGAGTTTAATTACCTTGACATTGTCATCTTGTCCAGCATGTTCAATAGTGGTAGCTAATTCATCAAGTAAATTAGATGGCAATGAATTGCTCTGAGGGTGAAAAAAAGTGATGGTAGAAATTCCAATTTCATTTACCGTGTGACTAACATAACCATTATTTTCTGACATGTTTTAAATTTTAAGCTAAGATAGGAACTACAATCATTTCGTTACTATTTATAGAGGTAGAAAAATTAAAATTGTGTAAATTGATGTATATTTAGAAACTATATGAGGCTAGTGACGTATAAAGTTTCCCTGATGATATTGCGTTTTAGGTATATGATTTTCATGTTGACCTTGTGTTTAACTTGCAGTTTAAATGCACAGGTTGCAGATAGTTTAGGAAATCCATCTATGGATTCGCTGTCCAATGATGCGCTTTCTAATCCAGTAGATTCTATTGCTCCATTAAAAGAATCACCCGATTCAACGGGAGTAGATAATACTACTATAGAATCAGCACCTTCAGATGAAGAAATTAATTCAACTACTTTTTCTAATGAATTGATTGAAGATGAGGAAACGCCTACTGATGAGTTTCTTTTTAAACCCCAGTTAAGCTTAGGTACAGGTATGCTTACTTTTTATGGTGATATTGGTTCGAATCATCGTGGATACCATCCTATGGTAAGTAGACTAGCTACAACTTTAAGATTAATAAATCCATTGAACGACTTTTTAGATTTAGGTTTTTATGTTCTTTTTGGTCAAATAAGTGCAAATGAGAGAACACTGACCAGAAATTTAAATTTCAACTCCAACATTACTACTGGTGGTGTAACTATCAATTATAATTTTAATCACTTTTTGAAAAAAGGTAGAAATGTTGAACCTTACATTCATGTTGGTTTAGAGTCTATTGAGTTTTTATCCAAAACAGATTTACAAGACGCTAACGGAAACACCTATCATTATTGGTCTGATGGCACCATTAAAGATATGGCAGAAAATGACCCTAATGCCGATAATGCCGTTGACTTAGTTAGAGATTATACTTATGAATCAGATATAAGGGAGCAAAACTTTGATGGATTTGGAAAATATCAAGAAAGAACTTTTGGTATTCCATTAGAGTTGGGTGCCAATTTTCATGTGGGAGAAAGACTTAAGTTTAGAGTGGGATCTTCTGTCCATTTTACATTTACTGATTTGATTGATGGTGTTACAAGTGAAAGTTTAGGAAATAGAATTGGGGATGCAAGGAATGATAAGATGTTATATACTCATATAGCTATGTGTTATGACTTCAATATAAAATCTAAAAAGAAACCAAAAGTTGATATTATTGATGAGGATTCAGAGAAGTATTACAGAGAAGATGCTGAGGATACGGATGGTGATTTAATTGTTGATCACATGGATAAATGTCCCAATACTCCACAAGGAGTGGAAGTGGATGAATATGGATGTCCTTTGGATGATGATATTGATGGTGTAGCCAATAGTTTTGATGATGAACTATTATCATTGGAAGGTGCCTTGGTTGATATCAATGGGGTTACAATGACTGATGATGACCATATTGAGAATTATAGAAGATACAAAGATTCAATTGGGGAGTTTTCTCAATGGGATACTTTACATAGGACATGGGGTTCAGATCCTAGATCGCTTAAAACACTAATTGATACTAGAAATTTAACACCAAAATCTAAAGAACTTTACATCGTAATTGGTTCTGATATTCAAGGTGTTTCACCAAATGAATTATGGAAAAAATTAGCTAACAGAGATTTTCAAGTTAAAGAATCTGGCGATTCAATATTATATGTAATGGGAGGGTATGATCCCAATATTGTTGCTGATGTAATTAAAGAATTAGAAAATGATAGCGTTGAGGTGCAAGGTGTTGTTGAAATTAACGATCAGGATGAAATTACTCCTGTAGATGTGGATGAAATAATTGCTGAGTCTAATGTTGCAGAAGAAACAGAAGAAGAATTACCAATAGAAAATGAATCTAATACAGATACAGCTATTGTAGAAGAATTTGTACCAGTTATTGATCCTGAAACTCAATTGGCATCATTTAGAATTCAGATTGGTGCGTTTAGTAGAAAAATAAGTAAATCAGTGTTTGGTGATTTACCTGATGTTGTTTCTGTTCGTGGAGATGATGGATTATACCGTTATTTCTCTGGTTCCTATACCGATAAAGCCAAGGCAGCAACCCATAAAGTTAATTTAACTACTTCTGGATATAATGATGCTTTCATTGTAGCATTTAAAGACGGTAAAAGAGTTACCTTGAGAGAAGCAGGATTTGAAGTGCAACCAGGCGTGGTTGAAGATTTATCAGTTAGTTCAACTCCTTCAACCAATGCAGTAGATCCAAGTTTGATTAAGTTTAGAATTCAAGTAGGTGCATTTAAAGAAAAAGTGCCAACAGATTACTTAGATATTTTCTTAGATATTGGTAACGTTCTTCCAAAAAGAGATGTTGTTAGTGGTTTTACAAGGTATTATGTGGGTAAACTTGATTCATATGAAGCTGCTATGGCCTTCAGAGATAAAATTGCAAGTAGAGGATTAGAAGATTGCTTTATAGTAGGAGAGTTCAAACAAAACATAATAACTTCTAGGGAAGCGTTAAATCTATTAGGAAAGTAACTTGAAATTTTTCCTTAAAATATTATTTGTCACATTTGTTTTTTACTCATGTAGTAGTCCTGAAGAGGCTTCTTCAAAAGCGCCTAGCTTAGATCCTCCATGTCAAGCTTTTTTAGATGATTACGCAAATGAGATTAATAGTTATTTAGAGCTAATTACTCAAATAGAACAAAATGGTTCAAATATTGAGTTGATGTTAAAGAGAAATTCTATTGAGGAAAATATGCAATCTTTTTTTTCTGATCCTACCATGTTAAAATGTGGTTCTGATAAATTATTTTCTTCTAAGATGGATAGTCTCAACGCTTTGATGGAGATATAACTTGATTTTTTTTTCTAAAACTTGACCTATTTTCTACATTTGCAAAAAATAAAATGTATGAAAATTGCTAACAATATTCTTGAAACTATTGGGAACACACCAATGGTTAGGTTGAATAAAATAACTAAAGAAATTGAGGCAACAGTGCTTGCTAAGGTAGAGTACTTTAATCCTGGAAGTTCCGTAAAAGATAGAATGGCTTTAAAAATGGTTGAAGATGCGGAATCTGATGGCAGATTAAAACCTGGAGGAACTATTGTGGAAGGAACATCAGGAAATACGGGAATGGGTTTAGCTTTAGCTGCCATCGTAAAAGGATATAAATTGATTTGTGTTTCCACTGATAAACAATCAAAAGAGAAATTTGATATACTTCGTGCAGTTGGAGCTGAAGTTATTGTGTGTCCAACAGCTGTAGAACCTGATGACCCTAGGTCATACTATTCAGTATCTAGAAGATTAGCTGAAGAAACCCCAAATAGTTGGTATGTTAATCAATATGATAATTTGTCAAATAGGATTGCACATTATGAGACTACTGGTCCAGAAATATGGGAACAAACTGAGGGGAAAATAACACATTTCGTGGTCGGTGTTGGTACAGGAGGTACCATTTCAGGTGTTGCCAAATATTTAAAGGAAAAAAACCCTGCAATTAAAGTATGGGGAATTGATACTTATGGTTCGGTATTTAAGAAATATCACGAAACCGGTATTTTTGATGAAAATGAAATTTACCCGTATATTACTGAAGGAATAGGAGAGGATATATTACCTGAAAATGTTGATTTTAAATTGATTGATCATTTTGAAAAGGTGACAGATAAAGATGCTGCTGTTTACACTAGAAAAATGGCAAGAGAAGAAGGGATTTTTGCTGGAAATTCTTGCGGTGCAGCTGTAAAAGGAGTACTTCAACTAAAACACAATTTTAGTAAAGATGATGTTGTGGTTGTTTTACTTCACGACTCAGGGAGCCGGTATATTGGGAAGATGTATAACGATGATTGGATGAGAGAGAGAGGATTCTTAGAAGAAGAAAAGACAAAAGCTTCTGAAATAGTAGCTCATCACAACGGCAAAAGATTGATCACGGCTGACGTTAACGATCCGCTATCAAAAGTAATGGTTGAAATGAAACAATTTGAAATTTCACAAGTTCCTGTATTTGAAAATGGAAAATCAGTGGGTTCTATTTCAGATCATAACATTTTTCAAAAAATCCTAGATGATCCTATGATTAAGGAATTTCCCGTAAAACAAATTATGGAAGAACCGTTCCCAGAAGTGGATGGAAATTTTTCTATCAATGATCTATCTAAGTTATTCAACAATGAAAATAGAGCAGTCCTTGTGAATTTAGGAAAAGACAAAAAGCATATCATTACGCTGCAGGATATGATGAATGCAATAGGTACTTAAGGCTCATCCTGCTACTGATTAACATATATTGAATTCAGAATAAGCCTTTAAGTATCATAAAGGGAAAGTTTATACTTTTTCTCATTTAAGAAATGATGTTTAAAGAAATGATTTTTCAGCATTCTGAAGTGTTTCCAGAAGTAAAAAGGATAGAGTACGTCAATTCTATAGAAAATCACCCTATTCTTTAGGAAGGTGTTCAGTTTGTTTTTTTCCAGGATTTATAAGAAGTAATATCTTCATTAATTTGGTTTTTTGGAGATTTTAAAGACGTAGTTTTTCGTAAATGAGCGTGACATTCATAAGGAAGCTTTTGATATAATTTAGTTCCATTAGTTTTCCAATCTATCATTTCATCACTTACTGATTTAATGATTCTACCTGGATTACCGGAAACAACTTTGCGATTAGGAATTACCATTTCTGCTTTTACAAAACTCAATGCGCCTACAATACTATTTTCACCAATTTGAGCATCATCCATTATAACAGCATTCATGCCAATTAAAGCATTTTTTCCGATGCTTGCACCATGCACAATACATC
>CAJWIX010000007.1 GCA_913042175.1 uncultured Flavobacteriales bacterium | reverse complement strand
GGTTTTGTTGAAGAAATGCTTGCTCTACATACATTTCGTTGGCATGTTCCACTTCCAGCTCAGTAACAAAGAAGGTGTTAGCTGAAAATTGATAGCCGAAAAATGTAATTAATCTATGCACGTCCATTTTCCCGTTTTGGAATACTGTGTCACCAAAAGGTTGGTTGTAATCAATTTGTCCATAGCCCGAAACAGTTATTCTTCCACCATTTCCAGAAATGATGTTATCAGCAGTGTTCATTGGCTCATTTGTTTGACCATTGTTATTTGTTACCTGAGAATAACCATTAATTAATAGAAATATGAATATAGCAAGCGTAAATTTTTTCATTCCTTATAATTTTGTACAAATGTATTTTCAATGAAGGCCATATACAATACCTTTTTTGTGGTATTTTGAATGATTCTAAATAAGGGTTTACTTCTTTTTAATGTAAAAAATAGATACGAACCAACCTGTTATTAGAAGAGTTCCACCAATAGGAGTTAAAGGGCCCATGATGGATTTTATCCAGTGTTGTTCACTTAATATTGATTTTGCTATGGCAAGTGTATATAATGAACCACAAAATAATATGATGCCCACAAGCAGTAAGAAGAGGTTAGTGTTTTTTTCTTTTATAATTTGTTGTTTTTGTAGGATGATAAGTAGTATTATCCCAATGGAGTTGGTCAATTGATAAAAAATTGACTTTTCCCAAATTTCAACACAATAGTGGCACAAAATATTCTCTAAAGCATGTGCTCCAAATGCTCCTAAAATAATTGCTGCAGCAATACTAATTATTGAAAGTCTAAGAAAAAAAGATGTCTTCACTAAATTAAATTTATTACAATAGTTATAGTTAAGTGTAAAGATAATTTTACTTGATTTGTAATGAAATTTAGTTGAATGAAAAAGATTGTAATTTTTGGTGCTGGACGTTCTTCTACGTCTTTAATAGATTATTTACTATCCATAGCAAATGACCAAGATTTAAACATCGTTGTATTGGATTTTGATGAGGAATTAGCTAAGTCCAAAATTAATAATCATCCAAAGGCATCTGCTTTTTACATAGATGCCACTAAAAGATTAGAGCGCCTAAAATTTATTCACGATGCCAATTTGGTTATTTCCATGTTACCAGCTCACATGCACTTTGAGGTGGTGAAAGATGCTATCAGTGAAAAGGTACATGTAATAACTCCTAGCTATGTAACAAAAGAGATTGAGTCATTACATGAAGATGCCATTAATAATAATGTCTTGGTATTGAATGAAATGGGACTTGATCCTGGAATAGATCATATGTCGGCCAAAAAAATTATAGATGAGATTCAAGAAAATGGTGGAGAGTTAACAGGTTTTGAATCCTTTACTGGTGGATTAGTAGCTCCTGAAAGTGATGATAACCCATGGAATTATAAATTTACTTGGAACCCAAGAAATGTAGTTTTAGCAGGGCAGGGTGGAGCAGCTAAATTTATTCAAGAGGGTAAGTATAAATACATACCTTACAATAAGTTATTCAGAAGAACTGAAATAATTGAAATTGAAGGCTATGGTAAGTTTGAAGGATATGCTAACAGAGATTCCTTAAGCTATAGGTCTATTTATGGTCTTGATGATATTCCAACTATGTTTAGGGGAACTCTTCGAAAAATTGGTTTTTGTAGGGCTTGGAATGTCTTTGTTCAACTCGGTGTAACTGATGACTCTTATATCATAGAAGGATCTGAGGATATGACCAATAGAGAATTTTTCAACTCTTTTTTAGCGTATAACCCGCACGATTCGGTTGAACTAAAGTTAAGACATTACCTTGGTATTGAGCAAGATGATTATATATGGGAAAAATTGGTTTGGCTAGGAATTTTTGAAGATAAAAAGATTGGATTAAAAAATGCTACCCCAGCACAAATGTTGCAGAAGATTTTGAAAGACAAATGGTCTTTATCTGAGGATGATAAAGATATGATAGTTATGTGGCATAAATTCAATTACAAATTAAATCAAGTGGATAAAGAAATTCGATCTCATATGGTTTATATAGGGAAGGATAGTCAATTTACAGCAATGAGTGATACAGTTGGTTTACCCTTAGGCGTTGCTGCAAAACTATTGTTGAATGGTGAAATTAAGGCAAAAGGGGTACTACTTCCTATTACAAAAGAAATATATCAACCTGTACTTAGAGAGTTAAAAGAATTTGGCGTTTCGTTTACAGAAAAAGAAGTTACTCCTGTATTTTATTGAACTTCAAGGTTAGGAATCTCTTCCTTTACATTTCCGTAAAGTTCCTTGCTTTCCTTTTCCTTCAATTTCATAACCATATTTAATGCATCTGGTACAACATCACTACTAACCACTACAAGTGATCCCTCTTTAGCATTTTCAATAGCGTACTTTATGGCTTCACTTTCTTTGTTGATAATCTTAACAGGCTTCTTAGCATCTATGTCAATTATTCCATCGTGAATCTCTTTAATTAACTCTTCCTCTTCCTTGCCTCTTAAATTTCTGTCTTGTCTTATAATGACCTCATCAAACATTTCAGCAGCAATTTGACCAAGCTCAAAATTGTCCTGCTTACGTCTATCTCCTATACCGGCAATAATGCCCACTTTAGGACTTCCATCTAACTTTTCTACATATTTATGTAAAGCTCTTAAACCTGCAGGGTTGTGAGCATAATCCAAGAGTACATCAAACTTATCAAAGTTAAACATGTTTAATCTACCTGGTGTTTGAGAAGGTGATGGAATAAATGATTCTATCGCAACCTTGATGTCTTCAATAGAAAACCCTTGTAAATAAGTAGCTAAAACTGCTGCTAACACATTTTGAATCATAAAGGACGCCTTACCACCCTTTGTTAAAGGAACATTAACTGCTTTTGCTACTCTCATTTTCCATTCTCCTTTAATGATAGTAATGTATCCATTTTCATAAATTGCGGAAATACCATCATTTCTAGAGTGTCTTAAGATTCTTGGGTTTTCTTCATCCATGGAAAAAAGTGCCACATTAGATTCTACATTATCTCTCATGGCATAAACTCTATCATCATCAGCGTTTAGTACTGAATAACCATCTTTCTGAACAGTTTCAGGAATAACTCCTTTAACTTTAGCCAGTTGATCAATGGTGTGAATTCCTTTTAGTCCTAAGTGATCACCTGCAACATTAGTAACTACACCAATATCACATTTTTTGAATCCTAAACCGGCTCTTAAAATTCCGCCTCTTGCACACTCTAAAACAGCAAAATTTACTGTAGGATCTTTAAGGACAAATTCTGCGCTAACAGGACCTGTACAGTCACCACTCATTAAAAGTCTGTTTTGAATATAAACACCATCAGTTGTGGTGTAACCAACCTTTTTACCGCGCATCTTTGCAATGTGTGCAATTAAACGAGTAGTAGTTGTTTTTCCATTGGTTCCAGTTACGGCTATAATTGGAATTCTTGCATTACTGCCATATGGGAATAACATATCTACAACATGTCCACCAACATTTCTTGGTAACCCGTCAGTAGGTTGAATGTGCATTCTAAAACCTGGACCGGCATTTACCTCAAGAACAGCTCCTCCAGATTCATTTAAAGGCTTAGTTAAATCATGGGCCATTATATCAATACCACATATATCTAGACCTATTATCTTGGAAATACGTTCAGCCATAAATATATTGTATGGATGTATTAGATCAGTAACATCTTCAGCTGTTCCTCCAGTGCTAAGATTAGCTGTGCTTTTAAGTTTAACAAATTCACCCTTTGGTACAATAGTTTCGGGTGTCATTCCATTTTCTTTTAGTAATTCAATGGTCAATGAATTGATAGAAATTTCTGTAAGCACTTTTTCATGGCCATATCCTCTTCGTTCATCTTTGTTTACTTCATCTACTAGTTGTTGAATGGAGGATTTGCCATCACCAATTACATGTGCAGGTGTTCTTTTTGCTGCAGCAACTAATTTGTTGTCAATAACCAATAATCTATAATCCTCACCGGTAATATATTTTTCAACAATGACTAATCTGGAAATTTCTTTTGCTTCTTTAAAAGCTATTAACGCTTCATCCATGCTGTTGATATTTGTAGTAATACCTCTACCATGATTACCATTTACGGGTTTAATTACTAATGGAAACCCTACATATTCAGCAGCTTCTTCCAATCCTCTTTCTGTTCTTATTATATCTCCTTTTGGTATAGGGACTTCTGCTTGTTCTAATAATAATTTAGTTTCTTCTTTATCGCAAGCGATATCAACCCCTATATTGCTTGTTTGACTTGTAACTGTTGCTTGAATTCTCTTTTGATTTGCTCCATATCCTAACTGACACAAAGAATATCGATTTAATCTAATCCAAGGAATATTTCTTGCTTCTGCTTCCTTTATTATGGAAGCTGTAGATGGACCAAGGCCTTCATTTTGCCTAATTTCTTTCATGTTTAAAATATCTTCAGCTAGATCGTATTCTTCACCAGAAATTAGTGCTTCAGCAATCCTAAATGAAGCTTTAGCTGCATATCTTCCAACTCTACCAACCATATGGTTAAATACCACAAAATAAACACCCTCTTCACCATAGCCTCTTGTTCTTCCAAAACCACAATCCATTCCAGCAAGAGTTTGTATTTCTAGGGCAATGTGCTCAATGACATGACCCATCCATGTTCCTTCTTTTACACGTTGAAAAAAACCACCAGCTTTTCCTACTGAGCATCTGTGACTATGCATGGAAGGAAACATTTTTTCTAATCGTTCACCAAAACCATCAATTTTGTTGGTTGGGAATTGTTCCATTTCTTCAAGGTCAAGGACCATCACAGTTAGGTTGTGCCTTCTAACTGACCAATAATTTGGTCCTTTCATGGTTTTGATGTCAATTATTTTCATGCTTTAAATTTAGCTTATTTTAAAAAAATCGCGAATATATGCCAAAGGAAAATCAAAACAAGTTAAAATTTATTTTCTTTACGTTAAATTAATGTGAAGTAAATATGTTAAAAGGAACACTAATACCCATAGGTGGCAATGAAGACAAAGGAGCTGGTGATGAAATCACAGAATTTGTCAAAGATGGAATCTTATCTCAAGTAGTTAAAGAGAGTGGAGGAGAAGATGCCAATTTTTTAGTTATTCCTACCGCATCGATGATTCCTAATCAAGTAGGAAAGAATTATAAAAAAGCACTAAAAAAATTAGGGTGCACAAATATCAATATTAAAAATATCACCAAACGAAGTCAGTGTGATAAAAAGTCAATCCAAAAGCTTTTCACAGATGCAGATTGTATTTTTTTTACTGGAGGCGATCAATCAAGGATTGTAGACATCATTGGAGATACGCCTGTCCACGATATCATATTTAACAGGTTAAAAAATGAAAAAATAGTGCTTTCTGGAACTAGTGCTGGAGCCATGTCTATGTCTGAAGAAATGATTATGGGTGGTAGTAGCATTGAATGTTTAACCAAAGGCTCTGTTAAAATGAGAAATGGAATGGGTTATATTCCTAGTATGATAATAGACTCTCACTTTGTTAATAGAGGAAGGTTTGGTCGACTGGCAGAAGCTGTAGCTAGATTTCCTCAACTTATTGGTGTAGGTTTAGCTGAAGATACCGGACTCATCATAAAAAATGAAGAGTTTAAAGTAATAGGTTCAGGAATGGTTATTGTATTTGACCCTTCCAATTTATCACACAATAATTATGGTATTTTGGATGACGGGTTACCTATGAGTATGACTGATTTAACCACTCATATTCTTGCAGATGGTGATTGCTTTTATATGGACAAAAGAACCATCAAAGTATATCCATTAGAAGAATATATAACTTAGTATATTTCTATTTTTTTGATCCCTTTACTTGACCAACACCCTCTGTACATTCCCTCAGTATTAAATGGCATTTCAATATGACCGTTTTTATCAATGGCTATTAATCCACCATCACCACCTATTTTTTTGATTCTTTCATGAATAACTTTATCTGATGCTTCTTTTAGGTCAAGACCTCCCATTTCCATTAGACATGAAACATCATAAGCTGTTACATTTCTAATAAAATATTCTCCAGATCCTGTGCATGAAACTGCACAGGTATTATTGTTAGCGTAATTGCCTGCTCCAATTATAGAGCTATCACCAATTCTACCAAATTTTTTATTGGTCATTCCTCCAGTTGATGTTGCTGCAGCTAAGTTGCCATGTTGATCTAAGGCCACTGCGCCAACAGTTCCAAATTTTTTAGGATTATTTATCGAATGGTCCAATTGAAAATGATCACTGTCTTTAATTGACTGCCATTGGTCATATCTTAATTGATCAAAAAAATAACTTTCTTCTACTTTTTCACAGTTCATTTTTTCTCCAAACTCCATGGCTCCATTACCAGTAAGCATGACATGCTCACTTTTCTCCATAACTAATTTTGCCAATATTATGGGGTTTTTGAATTGTTCAACACAACATACTGCACCTGCATTTAAATCTTTGCCATTCATTATAGAAGCATCCATTTCATGCTTTCCTAAATGATTAAAAACAGACCCCTTACCAGCATTAAATAAAGAATTGTTCTCTAATTCTACTACAGTTTCTGTAACTGCTTCAATAGCACTTCCTCCTTTTGATAGAATTTTTTCACCCCTACTTAAAGCAGCTTCTAAACCAAAAAGGTACTCTTTTTCTTTATCTAAAGTCATTTCTTTTTTTAGGATGGTTCCAGCACCTCCATGTAGAGCAATTCCAAAATTCATTTTAGTTTGTGTTTACTATATTAAGTCTAATATCCTTTTTTTTAATCAAATGAAAATGATTTTGTTTAAAAAAATGTGAATACAAAAAGGTGTACAAATTCTTGGAGGTCTATATTATTGACTAATATTGTCCAAAATTTAAGTTATTTCTACATTTTCACACATACAGTTTAATAACTCTTCTTCAGAATTTGTTAAAGTTTTAAGAAAGAGAGTCAATGGTTATTTCAAAGAAAATAACTTGTCAAAAAATAATAATTCATCTATGATACTAAAAAGCATTGTTATGTTGTCAATGTTTTTTCTACCATATGCCTTGTTATACATTGTTAACTTTAATTTCTTCACCTATCTATTAATTTGGATGGTGATGGGCTTTGGAATGGCAGGCATTGGGATGAGTGTCATGCACGATGCCAATCACGGTTCTTATTCAAAGTCTAAGACAGTTAATCTCATCATGGGCTATCTAATCCATTTTATTGGTGGAAGTGCCACAAATTGGAAACTCCAGCATAATGTGCTTCATCATTCTTACACGAATATTTCAGGTATGGATGAAGACATTGATCTTGATCCTCTAATGAGATTTTCTCCAGATCAAAAAAGAAAAAAATTTCACAGGTTTCAACATATTTATGCATGGTTTTTATATGGTTTTATGACCATTTCTTGGGCGTTAGATAAAGATTTCCAACAATTATTCCGTTACAAAAGAAAAGGGTTGTTGAAGATTCATAAAATTGATTTCTCAAAATCTTTTTCTTTTTTAATATGTTCTAAGTTGTTTTACTACGGATACATGTTGGTTTTACCCATTATTGTGTCACCGTCTTGGTGGATGGCTCTAGTTGGTTTCTTTGTTATGCATTTCATAGCTGGTTTTGTTCTAGCTATAGTTTTTCAGTGTGCTCATGTTGTTGAAAATGCCGATTATCCTAAACCAAAAGATGGAGGTAACATGGAGCATAACTGGTTTGCTCATCAATTACATACCACTTCTAATTTTGCCTCAAATTCTAGATTGTTTTCTTGGTTCGTTGGAGGTCTGAACTTTCAGGTTGAACATCATTTATTTCCTAATATTTGTCATGTCCACTACAAAAAAATAAGTCCTATTGTTAAAAAAACTGCGGAAGAATTTGGTTTACCATACCATTCATTCAGAACTTTTTTTGATGCCTTAAGTTGTCACACAAGACAACTCAAAAAATTAGGAATTGCTAATTAACTCTTTATATCAAGCATGAATAAATCAGTACAGTTTGAAACAAGCAAACCTGAATTTGTAAAAGTTCTTAGAAAAAGAGTTAATACTTATTTCAAAGAAAATAACAAATCAAAAAACAGCAATTTTTCCATGCACTTTAAGACTGTATTTATGCTGTCATTGTTTTTTGTTCCATTTATTTTATTGACTATAAATGTTGTTGACTCTTGGTGGTTTCACATTATTATGTGGTCACTAATGGGTTTTGGTATGGCTGGAATTGGCTTATCTGTAATGCATGATGCCAATCATGGAGCTTATTCTAAAAATCCTAAAGTCAATAAGTGGTTAGGTTATTGTTTAAATATTGTTGGTGGGTTTGATTTAAATTGGAGAATACAGCATAATGTACTACATCATACCTACACCAATATCATAGGCATGGATGAAGATGTGGATGCAGGTATAGTTTTAAGGTTTTCTTCATCACAAAAAAGAAAATTCCATCATGGATACCAACACCTTTATGCTTGGTTTTTGTATGGGCTAATGACTATTTCATGGATTTTTACTAAGGATTATATTCAGGTAGTTAAATACCATAAAAAAAATCTCATTGAAACCCAGGGTCATTCTTTGAAATCAGCTATTCTAAACTTGACATTTTGGAAAGTTCTATATATGACTTATATCTTTGGCTTACCTATTTTATTTAATGGTAAAATAGGTATAACTATAGGTGGATTTTTCTTAATGCATTTTATTGCTGGTCTATTCTTAACTACTGTGTTTTTGTGTGCACACATTGTTGACCAAGCTGATTTTCCACTGCCTAATCAAGAAGGTAATATCGAGAAGAATTGGTATGTTCATCAGATGGAAACTACGGCTAATTTTAGTAATAGAAAGAGTTTTTTCTCTTGGTTCATTGGAGGATTAAATTACCAAATAGAACATCATCTATTCCCCAATATATGCCATGTGCATTATTATGATCTATCTAAGATAGTTAAGGCTACCGCTCATGAATATGGTTTGCCATACCATGCTAATCAATCTTTTTTCCAAGCTCTAAAACACCATGCAACTCATTTGAAGTTAATGGGAGCTAAAGCTTAGTTATCTATATTCAAGTACTTTAAGCGCTCTTTCAAACTCATGTTTGATGGTTCCCATGTTCTTATGTATACCATCATTAAAAATGTAATTTCCATTTACAATTGTTGCCTTTAACATGCTAATGTCTGATGCAAAAACCAATGTATTACACAAGTTCTTTTTACTGCATGAAGATAGTAATGGATGTTCAGATGAATATACTACAGCATTGAGTGGTTTCCCAATTTCAAAAAATGAATTATGGTGATTTCCCATTGCTTTTCTCCCGCTTTGTAGTGCAGTTTTAAGTGCGTTGAAACCGCTGTCTCCACTTTCTAAGTTTGAAAATGTATTTCTTTTGTTTGTTGTGAGACGTTGTCCGTAATCCAAAAGTTTTATTTCTTCCATTGGGTTAATGCCGATATGGCTATCTGTGCCTATAGACCAATTTCCATTTTTAGATAAATAATTTCGCAATGGAAAGATTCCATCTCCCAAGTTTCCTTCTGTTGATGGACATATTACAACATTTGCTTTTGAATTTGCAATCGCATTAATTTCCTTTTCAACTAAATGAGTCGCATGTACTAAATGATAATCTTTAGAAAGTGATATGTTGTCTGAAAGCCATTCAACAGGTCTTGCTTTTAAGTAATGTAAAGAATCTTCAACTTCTTTAATTTGTTCAGACACATGAATATGAAAGGGAATATGGTCATGTCTGAAATTTGAAACTTTAATTATGTTTTCTGTTTCAACGGCTCTCATAGAGTGAATGCCAAAGCCTATACTTGCATGTGGCTTATTTAAAGTTAATAATTTAGAGGCTTCAAATAAATTCATGTAAGCATCTATGTTATTTGATATAAATCTTCTTTGTTCAATAGTAGCTTCTTTGCAAAAACCACCTTTTTGATAAAATATTGGAATTAGGGTAATGTTTATTCCAGCATTTTTTGCTGCTTGTATGAGTCTTGAACCCATTTCAGCAATATTTTCAAATGATTTGCCTTTTTTATCATGATGTAGATAGTGAAACTCGGCAACATGTGTATAGCCATGCCTGACCATTTCGGCATACAACATACTTGCAATAGCTTCAAGTTGATCTGGATCAATTTTAAGTGCTAATTCATACATGGATTTTCTCCAACTCCAAAAATCATCAGGACTTTTAGTGGTTGGATGATATTCTGCCAGTCCAGCCATTGCATATTGAAAAGCATGTGAGTGAGCATTTTGAAATCCTGGAATACCAATGTTTTCAGATGAATTTGACGATAGCTGATTTATGGACTTTATTATACCATTATCATCAGTCTCAACGGTTACATTTTCTAACCAGCCATTTTCCTGTAACAGGTATTTAAAATCATATTTGCTCATTTTAGTTCAGCAATTAAACATTGAAATGTACGAATTAATAATTTTTTAATTTCTGCAGCTTTATTAGCGTCATATTCCGTCTCATTATTTGACATGTATAGGTCTTTAGACATCTCCAGTTGTAATGCATGAATGTTTTCTGAAGGATTTCCAATGGAACGAGTCAAATAACCTCCTTTAAAAGGATGATTGTGTTTCACTTCATAAGTTGAATCCTTTAATTGATTTATTGCGGAATCAATAAATCTTTTATCAGCTGTTTTCTCATTGTTATCACCAATTATAAAGTCAGGAAATGGTTCTTTTCTTATTGTGCTAACTTTTCTTCTTATAGAGTGAGCGTCCCAGAATAGTACCTCGTTAAATTGACTTTTAAATGAATCAATCAGTTCATGTATTTTATGATGATAAGGCCAATAATAATTATCTATTCTTCTTTTTAATTCATTGCTATTTAGTAGGTTTTTTTTCTTGTATAGATCTTCTCCAAGAAAATTAGTTTTTGGACATAAATCAGTTATTATTCTGCCATCATTGTATAATGATTTGTTTTCTGGACTTCGGTTTAAATCAATTACCCAACGTGAATAAGTTGAAATAATGGTCGTAATACCCAAAGATGGGGCAAAATCATACAATTGATCAAGATACCAATCAGTGTCATCCAATGTAGATAATTGTTTGCTGTTGTAGGATTCTTTTATATCTGCAGGGAAATTCACACCAGAGTGGGGAATACTTAAAACAAATGGAACAGCTTTAACTTTAGGCTTTATGATAGAGTATATCTGCAACGGTAATTTTTTAATTAATTAACAAACAAATGAAATATATACTGCAATATTCGCAATTCAAAAAGTTAAATTCATATATATTTAGCTAAAATTTTTGGAATGTTTAAAACTGATGTTGAGGCGGCAAATGCCTTTTTAAATAAAATCGATCAACTTAAAGCTGAAATTGCTAAAAAAGTCATTGGCCAAGAAGAGGTGATAGATCAGGTCTTAATCAGTGTCTTTTGCAAAGGTCATGCGCTTTTAGTGGGAGTTCCTGGTTTAGCAAAAACATTGATGATTAATACTATAGCTGATTGCATGGGCTTAAAATTTAATCGTATTCAATTTACACCAGATTTAATGCCTTCAGATATTATTGGAGCAGAAGTTTTAGATGAAAAAAGAGCATTTAAGTTTATTAAAGGTCCGGTTTTCTCCAATATTATTCTTGCAGATGAAATCAACAGAACTCCTCCTAAAACCCAAGCTGCTCTATTAGAAGCTATGCAGGAGAGAACAGTTACTGTAGCTGGTAAAAATCATCAATTAGATAGTCCTTTCTTCGTACTGGCGACTCAAAATCCAATTGAACAAGAGGGTACATATCCGTTGCCTGAGGCTCAGTTAGATCGATTTATGTTTAATATTGAAGTGGATTACCCCTCATTTGAAGAAGAAATAAAAATAATTGAGCAAACAACTGGTGTTTCTGATGCAAAATTAAATGTAGTCATCAACCAAGAGGAAATTATTTTCTTTCAAGAATTAATTAGAAGGGTTCCAGTAAATCAAAGTGTAGTAGAATATGCGGTCAGTTTAGTTCAGAAATCTAGACCAAATGCTCAAAACGCTACAGATTTTATTAAAAAGTATGTTTCGTGGGGTGCAGGTCCAAGAGCATCACAATACCTTATCTTGGGTGCAAAATGTCATGCGTTGAAGACTGGAAAATACTCTCCAGACATTGAAGATGTTAAAGCAGTCGCTAAACCAATCTTAAGACATCGATTGGTGAAAAACTATTTGGCTGAGGCTGATGGGTTAAATGTAGATAGCATAATTGCGGAAATTCTTTAGTTTGGTTACCATTCGAACAGATAGTCGATAATTCTGTTCATCCATGGATTAGATTTTCCTTTCATTTTTAATTCTGTTTTTAGTTCTTCTTCAGTATAGGTTTTTTTAATCTTCAAGTCACTTACCAGTTCATCTACTTCATTATTGTTTTTTTCCACTTTTTTGGCAAAATATACAACCCCACCATCTTCTGTAGCTAAGCCTAAAATAGTACCAGGCAATCCATTAAATGTTTCTGGACCTGTACTTGGTAATATTTCATCTGTGTACCATGCATATATTCTTGTGGTATCGTTTTTATACCATATGGCTCTTCTACACTCATAACCTGCAATAAATCTTTTTCTTTCTGTGATTTTCCAAGTTCTTTTGATGAGATCATCTTTTACTACTTTTTTATCACCAAATAGATTATATATATTGATTCTCTCTCCTTTATTAAAGTCTTGATATACGGTATTCTTTGATGTGGCCCAATCTGCTTTTGAAGGTATCGTAGATTCGTCTGGTAAAAAAATAGATTTCTCTGGAGTAAAATGTAAATTAAATCGATCAATTTTAGTCTTTTCTCCACGCAACCATCGTTGTGATTCAGCTGTTTTGTATTTTTTGAGGAGATTTGTCTTTCGCTCGTAGAGAATAACACCACTTTTTATTTGTCCAAATAGGGGTAGAGTAATGCTTAAAACAATAAATAAGGATATTATTTTAGTGAAAACTTGCATCTTTTACTTTGGTTTTATTGTTGTTAAATTTATAGGTCATTTTTAATAAAAAATACCTTGAGATAATGGTTGTCTGATCATCTATAATCATATTGTTTTGAACTGACCGTTGAACCATTGTGTTTTGATTAAGTATGTCATTTCCTTCAATAGCTAAGATTAAATTTTCATTTTCTAAAAATCGTTTTCCAATGTAACAGTCTAATAACAGAAAACTTATGTTGTAACCGTCAGCCCATTGGTTGTTTATGGTATAGTCACCCGAAATTTCGAATTCCATATTCCAGGGTAGTTCAAAACTTACTTCGCCATAGTAATTTTGAGTTGTGAATGGCCTGTTGTTGTAAAATGGTAATGAATTATTGGGTTTAGAATAAGAATATTCAGCACCAAATTCTAAGAAAATGGAATCAGTTTCATATTCAATTGAAAGTTCAGTTGTATTTGAAAAGGTCTTTGTCGTATTTTCTAATCCATCGATAATGTTTTTAGTGATGTTATATGATGTAAAAAAACCACCTCTTAATCCTAAAGGTGTATTTCCCAAAGGAATCTTCCCCCCTAAATTTAAATTATTGAATTGCTGTTGATCTACGTTAATTGATTTTGAGATTGATCTTCCAAGACTGTCATAAGTTACTTCAGTTGAAAATGCATTAAATACTGTTCGGTGTGTTATGTTAGACCAAACATAACTTCCTGTTAGACCTTTCCAGTGGTTATATGATGCAGAAAGCTGATGGGTATAATCAGGAATTAAATTTGGATTTCCTTCTGATATTTTGTTGGGGTTGGCATTGTTTTGAACTGGTTGTAACTGATTTAATGATGGTTGTCTTGAATTAGTTTTATAGTTTAATCTAAGCCTTTGTGAATTGCTAAATTTATGTCTGTAAGAAATTTGAGGAAGCACATCCCAAAAGTTTAAATCATCTGTTAGAGGGTTGCCTTCTAAATCTTGATTAATAATTTGAACATTTCTTGTATATGCACCAATCTTAAGAAAGTTTTTTTTGTAACGATATCTATAGAAGGCCCCAGCTCTATTAGTTTGTTTAGTGTTGTTAAAATTATTAGAGAAAATACTGTCTAAGTTCGTGTAGTCTTGTGAAGATTGGTCAAAGTCAAAGGTTTCTAATCGTTGATTAGATTTGTTAAGTATAAATAAATGTTCTATATCGATGCCCCATTTTTTAGTAACAGGTTCTCTAAAAAGCATTTGAGACTTATACCTGTCAGAATTAGTATAGAAGTCTTGTAATTGATCTATGGTGTCATTTTGATAGGAGGTGTTGTAGTACTCGTTTAAAGTGGTGTTAAATTGGTCTTGATCATTTTCTGTTTGTCTGTATTGGAAAGCATACTTAAGCATTCTATCTTTTTTCTTGAAATCTCGCTTCAATCTAAACTCGGTGGAGAAAGTAGATGCAGCAGTTTTATAGTTTTGAAAAACATTAGAAATAGAGTTGGTGTCGCCTTCACTGGTTAAGAAATTATTTTGTAAATTATTTGAAATGGAATCTATTGACAAAGAAAAGCTGGGTAATATTTCAATTTCAGTGAGACTGTCAACTTGAATCTCAAGACGTCCGTTTATCAAATGGTCTTGGTTTTGTTGTATACTATTATTTTGTTCTCCAACAGAATAGGTAGTGTCTCTAAGTATATACTGTGTGTTTCTTGTAGAAGATGCATTTAAGTCTGTTTGGTTTCTAGAGTAATTTAATCCAACTTTTACCTTTTTACTTAATTTGTCTGAATAAAATATACCACTCTTAATGGTTCTAGGAATGCCGTTATTGTTAAAAGGGTAGGAGCCACCCCACCATCCACGTTCGTCATCGCTAAAAAAGTTGCCATTATTTGTGCTCAATCCAAATTGTCTGATATCGCCATATCCAAAGTTCGCTCTTGGAGTATTTGAGGCTAGATTGAATACAGATAATTTAAAGTCTTTGTTAAATCTGTTAAAGAGTATCTCGCTTTCAAAAAAGTTGGATAAGTAATCAACATTTGGTGTTGTGCCAAAATCTGATGCCATGGATATTCTTCCAAAATATCCTTTTTTTGCATCTTCTTTAAGCCTCAAATCCATTACTTGGATAGTTTCCTCTGAGGTTTCATCACTCTCTGTGTTTTCTTCTTCATAAATTTCAACACTCTCAATGCTTTTAGCACCTAAATTTTTTGTAGCAATAGTTGGGTCACTACCAAAGAATTCATCACCATCTACTAGTACTTTGTTTACTTCTCTACCTTGAGATGTTATATTTCCACTTTTATCAACTTCAACACCTGGAAGTTTTTTTAGCAAATCTTCTACAACAGCATTTTTTTTCGTTTGAAACGAATCCGCTAAAAACACTAAAGTGTCTCCTCTAAAAAAAACAGGGTCTTTATAGGCATAGATGGTTACTTCTTCCATCATTTCGCTTTTTTCAGGTAAAATGGTATTGTTTAAATCAAGACTAAGTCTATCTTTTGAAGGAAAGAAAAATATGATTTTATCATCATTATCGTGATGTGAGATAATTATTTCCACCGTATCCATCGGTACATTTAAATAAAACTCACCATTTTCATTCGTGCGTTGGAAGTCAACCAAAACGGAATCTGAAAGTCTAATCAGCATTACTACAGCATTTTCTTTTGGTTTGCTATTTAGTGTGTCATTAATGCTTCCGTAAATAGACATGTTTTGACTAAAAAAAGCGGAAGAAAAAAAGAAAAAAAGTATGAATATGTATATGTTTAAATATTTGATAATCATTATTTTATTATAGTTTATATAAAGTATTAATTAATTATTTCACCTATTGCTTCAATATCGCTATTTAGCTCCTTTAATTTAACTTTTACTATGTTGTTTTTAAGTTCTATTTCTCCAGGTATTTTTACTTTAATGTAATTTTCTGTGAATCCATAAATGCTATTATCTTCTTTAGTTTCCAATAATACTTTTTCCTGTGATCCAATTTGTTCCTGGTAAAACTTTTGTTTAAGCTTTAAACTTAATATTCTTAGTTGTTTACTTCTTTTCCTTCTTTCTTCCATAGGAACAACTTCTCCCATTCTTGGTGCTGTAGTATTTGCTCTTTCAGAATAGGTGAATACATGCAAATAGGAGATAGGCAATGATTTAAGAAAGTTCATAGTCTTATTAAATTCTTCATCAGTTTCTCCTGGGTAACCAACAATAACATCTACACCAATACATGCATTTGGCATTAGCTTTTTTATCTTTTCTATCTTATCGGAGTATAGCTTTGTATCATACCTCCTTCTCATGCTTTTGAGTAATTGGTCTGAACCTGATTGAAGAGGAATATGAAAATGAGGAACAAATTTGTTAGAGTTATGCACAAACTCAATAATTTGATCAGACAATAAATCTGGTTCAATGGAGGAAATTCTAAATCTATCTATGTTCTCAATTTTATCTAATTCTTTGATCAAGTCATAGAAGTTTTCATTTGTTCCATTCCCAAAATCACCAATATTGACACCAGTTAAGACTACTTCTTTTACCTCAGAATTGGCTAATTCTTTTGCTTTTAATATGGTTTGTTTAACTGAACCACTTCTACTTTTACCTCTAGCTAATGGAATGGTGCAAAATGAACAAAAGTAATTACAACCATCTTGAACTTTAAAAAATGATCTTACTCTGTCACCTTGACTATATCCTGGATAAAATTCGTTGACATGCTTAATGTGTTTGTTCATGACAACAGCAGAAGAGTTTTTATCCAATTTATTTAAATAATTAGAAATTTTAAATTTTTCTTGAGCTCCAAGAACTAAATCTACACCATCAATTGATGAAATTTCTTTAGGTTTAAGTTGAGCATAGCAACCAATAACTACAACAAATGCATTTGGATTGTATTTTAAGGCTTTACGAACAATATTTCTACATTTTTTATCTGCTTGATCTGTAACAGAACAAGTATTAATGATGTAAATGTCAGCTCCTTTTTCAAATTCTACTCTTGCAAAACCTTCCTCTTCAAGGTCCCTTGCTATTGTACTAGTTTCTGAAAAGTTTAATTTACAACCTAAAGTGTAAAATGCTGCAGTTCGATGGTTCATTTGAATGAGTAGAAGTTCTAAAGTTAGATTAAAAAATAACTATTTAGTTTAATTTGAAAATAAATATACATATATTTGTTTAACATTTGTAATTAATACTTAAACAAAATGAAATACTTAGCCTTAATAACCCTGTTAATCAATCTTACCATTATGAATGCACAACAATCTGTTCACGAATTTACCATAACTTCTATTGATGGAGTTGAAAAGAGTTTGTCCGATTTTAAAGGAAAAAAAATGTTATTTGTAAATACCGCTAGCGAATGTGGTTTTACGACACAATACATGGAATTACAATCTGTTCATGAGAAGTACGGTGAGGATTTAATAATTATTGGTTTTCCAGCCAATAACTTTGGTGGTCAGGAACCAGGGTCTAATGACCAGATAAAATCATTCTGTCAAAAAAATTATGGTGTTACATTTCTATTATCAGAAAAAGTAAGTGTTAAAGGTAGTGATATATGCCCATTATTTAAATGGCTTAACCAACAAGAAAATCAATCATTTGTTGGTGATATTATGTGGAATTTTGAAAAATATTTGATTGATGAATCAGGAAAATTAGTAAAACGCTTTAGAAGCATTACCAAACCAGACTCGGATAAGATTATTTCATTAATCTAAAACTGAATTTCAAGTTCGGCACCATTTGTAACCTGAATTTCAAGTTCGGCACCATTCTCAATTTCTAAGGTTTTACAGTAAGCTTTACCTGGAACCTCATCACTACTATTAATGCTGCCATCCATATTCATATCAAACCCCGTTACAAATCCTGTACCATTGATAATAGGGTAATTTGTTAATCCACTTGGAATTACTACATCATTGTTGAAATTTGGAACATGATAAGTGCTCCAGTTACAATTAGAGAACCAGTCATTGTCTATACCAATCCATGTATGTGTTCCTGTAGTTTGCGGGGTCCCTGCAAGATTTATAACGGTTGAGTCATAAAACACACACCCATTTCCTTGAGTAATTTCTACTACATAATCGCCACTTTGATTAAAACTTCTTGGATTTGTTACTACACCATCATTCCATAAATACCTTGTTTTGTATTCAAATTTATCTAGGTACAAGCCTAGTAATTCTCCATTTATAAAATTGGTTTGGTAATATTGAGGCGAATTACCCGAAAAAGTTACCGAGCCTAAATAATCATCATTAAAAAGATCTTTATCATATACCTTAATTTCATAGTTGGATGATGCATTTAAAATTATTGAGGATATTTTAATATATGTATCCAAATCTGATTCAACTGGGTTATTATCGGTGTTTTGAAGTAGTGTTCCATCTTGATATAGCTTTATGTAAAAATCTGGAGTTTCATTTCCATAAGTATCTGGCACACTATATATGCCTACACCATAAAGTCTTATGTAGTCATTTTCGGAATTTAGCGTTACTGATAAACTGGTATTACATGAACTGTAGCTATCAAGAAGTCCTGAATTAAAGCTGCATGGAATAAGACAATTAACTTTATCAGTAGCGTTTTTAAATCTAAATTCTGCCGGATTTTTAGATCTGTTATAAGGATATGAACCATTATTGTTTGATAACCAATTTACAGGACCTATCTGTGGATATGGAAAGCCGTTACAAAAGTTTGGACTATTATTTTCCTTGTATAAAGAATTTGGCAGGTAATTGAGTTTTGAGCTATTATCAATATCACCCAAATCATTATTGCTATGTTTAGTGGTGTGATCAACACTTGAATGAATATCAAAATTATCTTGCCAAAAGCCAAATGGATCAAAAGTAAGTTCGTTGGCAATTACATTTTGATAATCTGAATTATCACTTATTATTAATTCTTCTTTACTGGCCCTATTTCTGAAAAAAGTATTGCCTGGTCCACTTGGACCCCACCAGTCAGAACTGTGGATGTATTCTACTACATTTCCTTCAAATAAATTCATGAGAGGATAAAATCCATGTAATGAAATATCGGCTTTCAAGTCTCCTAAACCAGCATTTCCATTGGGGTCCCAGCTTTCTTCACTGTAGTTGTATCCAAATACATTTCCATTGGGGCCATAACTCAGTACCATGGCATGCCTCAAAGTATAGAAAATATTATTTTCAACTAAACAGTTAGATGATCGATGGTTCATGGCTACACCATAACCATGACCACCACCTCCATAATCGTAAGAGTGATGAAAATAATTATCTCTTATCTCTACATGATATGATCTTGCAAGACCAATGTGTGATTTAGTAGTATAGTCACTTTCTATATTTCTTACCCAGCAATTATAGCAATTCTCTATTTGTATATTGTGACCTTCTTTTGTTTGTATTCTCTTTATTTCAATGTTTTCAATTCCTGAATTTTCTATGACATTTAATTTCTTTATTCTCGGATTTAATTTAGGGTCATAAGTATAATGTAGCCCTCTGTCTATAATTAGTCTATTTCCTGCAATGGATTTAATTTTGAATACTTCACCAACTGAACTAGATCCCCAATTGTTGTACGCGTTATTGAATGTGCTTGCTGAAAGAGAATTTGGAACTAAATTGGTGCTCATTTTTTCTATGTCATTGTCTTGTCTAAGATCAATGTAATCTCCTTGGCTAAAATCTGATGGATTATCCACTACAAGCTCACTACTTCTTTTATGATAGCCACCTTTTAAATTTGAGTACCCAGAAGTTAAATTGTTGTACTTCCTTAGTTGAAATAGGCTATTTGAAACGTGGTTTGTGGCATTACTAACTTTTGGTTTAATTTTTAGGGTGGTATTGCTTGGACATTCACCTCTTATAACGGTATTGCTTGGAATCACAAAACTTTCATATCCTTCAATGTAATAAGTACCAGCTGGAAAATAAATGATGTTAAAACCAGACATGTTAGCCACATCACTCAAAGCATTTAAAAGAGATTGATAATTGTTATGAGTTCCATTACCATTGCAATTGTATGGAGGTTGTGTCATATCAATAATATTTCCATTGTATGGGATATCTCCATCGTACCCAACGTTACTCCAATCTGTTCTATTTCTGTAATCAAGTATACTGTTGTCATTTCCGCTTAATGAAAAATGAGCGCTAAGTGCAGTTGATTGACTCAATGTGATTTGACACGGGCCAGTTCCAGAGCAAGGTCCACTCCACCCACTAAAGGTATAGCCTGGTTCTGGTTGACTACTTATAGTAAGTAAAGTATTGGTGGGATATTGATTATTACAAGCTAAAACACAATTGTTTTCATTGTTATTATCATTTATTGTTATGGTGCCTTTGCCTGTAACGTTTGTATGTAAGCTAGCATAATTGGTAGGAGGAGTACAATCTGTTAACACGACATCATCTACATAAATTTTAGCCACCTTATTTCCACATCTTATGGCTAATCTAACATCACTACTTGTTGTAAATGGAGCGCCAGATTCAAGTAAGTCAACAAATTGATAATTGGTGTTTAAGCTAACTGTTTTAGAAGCAAGCCATGTCCAGGGGCTAGTATTCTTGATTAATATCACTTGTACATCAACATTTTTATCTGCTTTTAGCCACATACTTAAATGATAGTCATGTCCAGATTCAATATGAAAGTTTGTTGTTTTTAGTTGAGCATTTAGTGCTTGGGGATTGGAGGGAACTTGGGTTACATTAATTCTTGCAGCATATGTTCCACTATGTTCCAGAGAACTTTGAATCAACGTACCTGAATAACCACTAGCAAAATAAGTATCCCAATTTGTGAGTCCATCTTCAAAATTTCCATTTGGAATAATGTTTTGAGCTTTTACATTAACTGATAATATAATAGAGATACATAGTAAAATTGAAAATATATAGCTTCCTGCCACTTTAATCATGGTGAAATCATTTATTTATGGAATATAAACATTATATTAACGTTAAATTATTAATTTTTAACTAAGATTGAAATCAAATGACAAAAGTTAGGGGATTAAAGGTATTGATTACTGGTGGTAGTTCAGGAATTGGAAAAGCCACAGCTCAACAATTAGCTGCACAAGGGGCAGTTGTTAGTATAACAGGAAGAGATAAATCTAAGTTAGATCGAGTGGCAAGTGAAATTAATGCCATTCCTATTCATTTAGATGTTACTAAGTATAATAACATTGCGGTTAAAGTTTTAGATGCCTTTCATTCTATGGGAGGCATAGACGTACTAGTTAATAATGCTGGTATTGGTTCATTTTCAAAGTTAGATGAGATAAAGGTTAGTGATTTTGAAGAAGTATTTAGTACAAATGTTTATGGACTTACCATGATGACTCAGGAAGTGGTTAAGTTTTTTAAAACGCAACAGTTTGGGACCATTATTAATGTTGGATCTACGGCTTCAACAAATGGCTTTGCCTCAGGTTCTGTTTATTGTGCATCAAAATTTGCACTTAGAGGACTATCTTCATGTTGGAGGCATGAACTTAGGAGAGATAACATCAGAGTGATGTTAGTTAACCCTAGTGAGGTTCCAACGGCATTCAATAATAAAAATAGGGATGAAAGAGAAGAGGAACCTAAAAAACTGACTTCAAAGGAAATAGCACACGCTATTATCTCAACCATTGAAATGGATTCTAGGGGTTTTATTCCTGAGCTAAATGTTTGGGCTACGAATCCTTTTTAATAATTGTGTTTCTTTTCCATAGGATGATGATCCAAAATAGTTTGTTTTAGATAGTTCCTGTCTAAATGTGTATATATCTCTGTAGTAGTTATGGATTGATGTCCAAGCATTTCTTGCACTGCTCTTAGGTCAGCACCACCTTCAACTAGGTGAGTTGCAAATGAATGTCTTAATGTATGAGGGGATATATTTTTATTTATTCCAGACTGTTGCTTTAAAGATTTAATGATCTTAAAGATCATCACTCTTGAAAGTTTTGTTCCGTTTTTATTTATGAAGACATGGTCTATAAATTGTTCTTTAATGTTTTTTTGATGTACTCTAACTTCTTTAATGTAAATATTAAGGTGTTTAGAAGCTATTTTCCCTAATGGGACTAATCTTTCTTTATTTCCTTTTCCAATTATTCTAATAAAACCTTCTTTCCAATATATTTCAGATATTTTTAAATCAATAAGTTCGGACACTCTTAATCCACATCCATATAGCACTTCTAACATGGCTAAATTTCGTTCACCTTCTTTTTTACTTCTATCTATACTTTGAATTAAAAGATCAATTTCATCAATGGTTAAAAATTCTGGTAATTTTTTTCCAATTTTAGGAGATTCAATAAGGTCACTTGGATTTGTTGTTATTTCTTTTTCTAAAAAAAGGAATTTATAAAATGATTTTATACTTGAAATAATTCTTGATTGAGTTCTCGCTGAAATTTTCTCTTGATGAAGTTGAGCTAAAAATCCCATAAAATCTTCATATTGAACATCTTTTGGGTTTTTGGGGGTTTCAATAGATGTGAAATATTGACCAAGCTTTTTTATGTCTCTTTTGTATGCATCAATAGTGTGAATAGATAATGATTTTTCTATTCTTAAATATTGCTGATAGCTGTTAATCCAAATATCCCAAGACATGACCTAAATTTACTATTCTAAATCTTTCTATTATTTATTTTTATAAATATTATCAATAATAAATGTTTTTTCTATTTTTGCGCTCTCACGGAGAGTTGGCAGAGTGGTCGAATGCGGTGGTCTTGAAAACCATTGTGCCGAAAGGTACCGGGGGTTCGAATCCCTCACTCTCCGCTTTTTTTAACCTCGCTATGCGAGGTTTTTTTATTTTTAATCATACGTTGCTTTTTAAATTTATATTTTAGTTCCTTATGAGTAAGCCAAATATACCAAAGGGTACAAGGGATTTTTCGCCAGAAGAGGTGGCTAAAAGAAATTACATTTTTAATGTATTAAAATCACATTTTCAACAATTTGGTTTTCTTCCTATAGAAACTCCATCTATGGAAAAGCTGTCTACTTTAACTGGTAAGTATGGAGATGAAGGTGATCAATTGCTATTTAAGCTATTAAAGAGGGGTGCAAAGTTTGAACAAGCATTAAATCAAGTAAGTAAATCTGAAGGCGTTTCTGATCATCAGTTTTCTGAAGAAGCGCTTAGATATGATCTTACAGTGCCTTTTGCAAGATATGTGGTACAACACTTAAACGACATTTCTTTTCCTTTCAAAAGATACCAAATACAACCTGTTTGGAGAGCAGATAGACCTCAAAGAGGTAGGTATAGGGAGTTTTATCAATGTGATGTTGATGTAGTTGGCACAACTTCTTTAAATGCTGAATTAGAATTAATTCACATTATTAATCACGCACTTTCAGCACTCAAATTACCTAATCACACTATACATTTAAACAATAGAAAGATTCTTTATGCTTTAATTTCCTCTTGTGGAGAATCGTCTAATTTTAATAAGATTACGGTTATTATTGACAAATTAGATAAAGTGGGTAAAGAGAAAGTATTGGCCGAATTAGCTGATCAAATCAATAACCCATCATGTACAACCATGTTTGAATCTATATTTGACTTAGGTAATGATTATAAAGATATAATATCATGGCTGAAAAGTAGAGTAGGAGCCACCGAACTCGGATTGGAAGGTATAGAGGAAATAAGTTATATTTTCGAAAATTGTAATCAGTTAGGATTAAAAAATATAACATTGAATTTAACATTAGCAAGAGGACTTAATTATTATACAGGAACTATTTTTGAAGTAGTCCTTAATGATTATAACATGGGCAGTATTGTTGGAGGTGGAAGGTATGATAATTTAACTGCTCTATTTGGCTTAAAAGATATTTCTGGAGTTGGTATTTCCTTCGGTGCAGAAAGAATCTATGATGTATTAAATGAAAGTCAATTATTTCCAGACGAGATTTCTCTTGGGCCAGAATTTTTAATTATTGATCAATCTAATGCTGTTTCAAATGCATTTAAAGTTGCTGAAAAACTAAGAGAATTGTCAAAGCGATCGATGATATATCCTGACAAACAGCATAAACTAAAGAAGAAGCTCAAATACGCTAATCAAAATAACATACCATATGTTTTATTTATTAGTGATAATTTTAATGATAATATGAGTTTGGAGTTAAAAGATATGATTACGGGTGAACAAAAATCCATTCAACTTAAACAAATTACACATGAAATAAATGGGTGATCATTTGTTTTTTGAAATAACGACAAAGGAGTTGTCAATTATTGATATAAACTCAATATTTGAAAAAAAGCTTCATTTGAAATTAAGTGAAGAGGTTGTTGAAAAAGTAGTTTCAAACAGAGCGTATTTAGAAAAGAAAATAAACGCTAGTGATGCGCTTCATTATGGTATTAATACTGGTTTTGGCTCACTTTGTAATGAAGTGATTTCATCTACCCAATTAAAAGAACTACAAATTAACCTAGTAAAATCACACGCATGTGGATTTGGGGATGAAATTGATGAAGAGCTGGTAAAAATGATGCTGTTATTAAAAGTGCAGTCATTAACAAGAGGTTTTTCAGGTGTTAAAATAACTACCATTGAGCGATTAATATATTTTTTTAATAATAATATTTTACCTGTTGTTTTTGAGCAAGGTTCATTGGGAGCATCTGGTGATTTAGCTCCTTTAGCTCATATAGCTCTTGCTCTTATTGGTGATGGTAAAGTAAATTTTAAAAACACTAAAACAAATTCAATTGATGTCCATAAAGAATTAAATATAGAGCCAATTAAACTTGATAGTAAAGAGGGTCTTGCATTACTTAATGGCACTCAATTTATGAGTGCATATGCAGTACATGCTGCATTGAGATGTCAAAAAATATTCAATCAGTCCAATTCAATATCTGCTCTTTCTCTTGATGCATTTAATTGCAATTTAAGCCCTTTCAACCATCATGTACATTTACTAAGGCCATTCAAAGGTCAGCAGTATATTTCTGAAAAAATTCGCGATTTATTATCAGGAAGTGACTTAGAAAAAGTAAAAGATAAAGATGTTCAAGACCCCTATTCATTTAGATGTATTCCGCAAGTTCATGGTGCATCTTATGATGTTTATTTGGATTTTATTAAAAAGGTTGAAATTGAAATTAATGCAGTTACAGATAATCCAATCATTATAGAGGAAGATGACAAAATAATTTCTGCTGGAAATTTTCATGGTCAACCATTAGCTTATGCCATGGACTTTATTGGAATAGCTATGGCTGAAATGGGTGCAATTTCAGAAAGAAGAATTTATAAAATGATTTCTGGTTCTAGAGGATTGCCACCTTTTTTAGTTAAAAACCCTGGCTTAAATTCTGGTTTTATGATACCTCAATATACTGCAGCAAGTATTGTAAGTAAGAACAAAATATTATCACATCCTGCAAGTGTGGATAGTATTGAATCATCTAATGGTCAAGAGGACCATGTTAGTATGGGTTCTATATCAGGGGTGAAATTGAAGGAAATATTGGAAAATGTTCAAAGAATACTGAGCATTGAATTATTAGTTGCTGCTCAGGCATTTGGATTTAGAAAACCAAGAAAGTCATCAGAAATTATCATGAAACTCTATGAAACCTATACTTCTGAAATTCCATTTATAGAAGAAGATGTAATTCTTCATGAATTAATGATTAAATCTGAAAATTTTTTGAAAAAAGGATTTGACTAATAGTGGTCTTTTTTATGATTGGTGCCATCTTCATCATAGTGGTGCCATGTTCCATATTTAACATAATCATAAATACCCATATCAAATTTCAAATGGCCCTTTAATTTAATGTTGCCATTTTCATAATATTCTGTATAGATGTAGGTTTTCTTCTTTTTATGATCAATGGTAAGCTCATCTCTGATGTTTCCGGATTCATAATAGAACACTTTACTATCATGTGACATTTTATCCTTATTGTATTTCTCATAAAAAGATACATTTCCATTCGTATTGTAATCTGTCCATTCCATAGCAAAGTCATTGGAATAGCTAATCTTGCTTTTAATATTACCATTAGGAAAGAATAAAGTCAATTTCGATTTAAAACTGTCTATGGCTTTAAAGTTGCGTTCTACATTACCATTAGGGTAAAAGTTTTTATACACTTTAAGTTGACCTTCAATGTAGTATCCTTTATGTAATAATTCACCTGTAGAATAATGGTCTTCTTTCCATCCATTTACAGCATATCCTTCTTCCATTCTTGTTGAGTCTGAGTGTAGATATAGATTTAAAGGTTCATAAATAGTTATCCCATATATAGGGTCAATTATATCGCTGTTGTGTTCTACTTTTTTAAGTTGCTTATCAAAGTCGAATTGACCATGAATTTGGTTGTTTACAAAACATGTAAAAGTGATAAAACTTAAAAGGGTGAAAATTTTCATTAAAACTGAAGTTTTTTAAAAGTACGATTTTGTAAAATGAAAAATTCCCAAACAATAGATTTTTTAAAGTATCCCTTCATTCGACTAAATGTTGTTTTTTTAATTTTCTTTCTTTTTTGGTGTAGTGTTTTTAATGAAGAGTAATAATTAAGGTGTGCTTTAAAAATACTGATTGCATTTCTAAACTGTCCTAGAATTATTAGCCTGTAAAATGACAATTGGTCAAGCAGTAGCCGGATGAAAATTTTCATAAATAGTGGACTTTTACCAGCGTAATTTTTATGAATCATCCATAGGTTATTTCTATAGTTTAAAAATGTTTTACGAGGGCTTTCATAGGATAAAGTTCCACCACCAACATGGTAAATTTTAGATTCATTGGTATACATAATGGATTTTCCCGCATTTTTCCATCTCCAGCAAAGGTCAATTTCTTCCATATGAGCGAAAAAATCTGCATCAAAACCACCAACTTTGAAAAATTCATTTGATTTAACAGCCATACATGCTCCTGATGCCCAAAATATTTCATGACATGTATTGTATTGACCAAGGTCTTGCTCAACGAAGTTTAAAATTCTACCTCTGCAAAAAGGATAACCATGTTTATCAATAAATCCTCCAGCAGCTCCAGCATATTCAAATTCTTGTTTTTTATTGTAGCTAAGAATTTTTGGCTGTACCGCAACTACATTTTCGTTTTTTGACAATATTCTTGTCATAGGAGTAATCCAGTTTGGCGTAACTTGAATATCTGAATTTACAATAATAAAATAGTCATTTTTAAGTTGTTTTAGCCCCTCATTGTATCCTCCAGCAAAACCTAAATTGTTTTCAATCTGAATAATCTTTACTTCGTTGTGGTTAGATGAAATGTAATTAACAGAATTATCTGATGAACCATTGTCAATTACAACTACTTCAGCTTCATTAATGGAGTGTTCTAAAAAAATAGGTAGGAATTTTTTTAACCAATTTTCTCCATTATAGTTTAATATGACAACGGCTGTGTTAATTCTTAAGGGTTTATAAAGAATAAGTTACTGTTGCTTCCCCATTGTGTGTCATTGGGGTTTTGTAGTGCATCAACACTTCTGCCTGGTGTATTTCTACTGTGTAGATCAGTTTTCCAATTATTGTTGAAATATTCACCTTGAAGATTTGAATGTAATATAACGTAATCGTTAGATACTAAATCTGGTAAATAAAAAATGAAACGTTTATTATTGAATCTGCCTATTTTGTAATAATGCCAAACTTGGTAGGGGTAGGCACTTGGTTCATTAGGTCGGTCTGTTATAGTGTTTGGCGGACCATATTTTAAATAAATTCTACCTCTGTCTGTTTGATAACCTCTTCTAACTTTAGTGCCAAAAAGTTGATTGGTTTTTTTGACTTCATTTTTATATTTATTCCAAAATAATGCAGGATCTGAAGGATACCTGTTGTACCAAAAACTATATATAAACTGTCTTTTTAAGGTGTCATCAATTTCTTCAAGTTTGTTGTCAATAATGTTTTTTTCTAGGTTAGATGCTAAGGGAACCAAACATTTCATAAATTCATTAAGTGAGTCTGATGGTAAATCATGAGCAAATGTGTTCATTATGGAGACTGCATTTAATCTATTTAATTTCATGCTGTTATTTAGGTTTGTTCGCTGGAAAGATAATTCTTGTGAATTAATCAATTGTTGATTTTTATCAATCAAGTTGAGTTTTAGTATGTAATTTCCAGTAGGTAAATTATTTAAATCAAAACTGTTTAAAATGGGAAATACAGATGATGTAGATACTTTTTTAAGTTTGTTATACTGTCCAGCGATTTCACCACTTTCTTTTATTAGAATAGATTGCGTTAAGAGTAAACTTTCGTGATTCTTTTTTGTTTCCTCATCAAAATATATTTCTGAATAATAGGCAAGTTTATTGAACTCTGGCCCAAAATAAGTAGTGACTAAAGGAATCATTTCTATGCCAGATTTGTTCAGTTTAGTTGAGCTATCGCTTTTCCAATATCTATCTAATAACTCAATATCTGAAAACATGGTTTTTGTAGCTTTGATTAAGCTTATCTTCTGTAGATGTTCTTCTTTATTGGTTGTGTCATTAATGTCTTTTAGTTTTAAGTTAATGGTATATTCTCCGTCAACCAAAGAAAATCGCTGTTGATCAAGGATTCCGTTCCTGTTTATGCTTTGAGCATTACCTGAAATATTATATTTTTTAAAATCAACAATTTCATTTTTGTCATTTTCAATATACTGAAGAACTTCAACTGATTTATCGTAATTAGATGTGTCTAAATTATTGCGAAGAGAATTACCATATATATACAGATATGTTTCGATAAAATGTTGGTCATTTTGACGAAATTGTTTAACGTCAAAGAGTGCCTCAATTTGTCCTACAGCAGTTTGAGTGGAAATAATAAAAAATATGGCATAAAATATTTTCACTTTGTAAAACTACATTTTATTAAAGTTAAAATATATTAATTTAGAATATTTGACACAATAAAGGAATAATATTTGTCTTTATAATTTAGTGATGAAAATCAATTTTTATATCATATTTTCATTTTTTAGCATCTTAACTTTTGCTCAAAACAATAGCAAAACATTAGATATTAAATCAAAAGACACCATGCTTCTAAATTTATTTCTCCCAGATCATGAAGTCAATACATCAGATAAAGAGTATTTAAAAAAATGGAATAGAACAAAATTTTATGTCAAAAGTGTATATGACTATTCGAGGATTGCCTCTAATATGTTTGAATCATTTAATGACACACTAGAGCTGATGGAGAGCAATAGGTCAAAGAAAAAGTACTTAAAAAAGGCAAATAAAATGCTTAAGAGCGAGTTTGGTGATGAAATAAAACAAATGTCAATAACAAGGGGTAGTTATTTGATGAAGCTAATTTACAGAAACACAGGTTTGACAGCATATGATATTATTAAAACTTATAGGGGATCAGGTAATGCTTTTTGGTTTCAAGCATTGTGTTTAGTTAATGGGCAAAATTTAAAAAAAAACTATGACCCTGAGGGAGAAGATTATTTAATTGAAAAAGCAGTTAATATGATTGAATCTGGTAGAATGAATTACTTTAAAAGAGTAGTGCTAACAGAGTCTGCTAAGAAGGCAATGGAGCAAAAAAAGAAACGAAAAACAAGAAAGTAATCCTTTAGTTTTGATGTAATCTTGTTTGTACTTTATCTTTGTCAGTTATTGGGTTTTCTTTATCCATAATTTCCTTCATTCTTTTTTTCTCATGATCTTTACCATACATACCTGAAAGATCAGGCTGTCCAGCATTAACCCAAGCTGTATACCAATACGAACCAATAGATTTTATAGATGCCTTCATTCTCCTTTCTTGCATTCCGTTAAGTCGGTTGCTATATTCTTTACTAAAGTCAGCGCTATAAACCTTCATGGTTAATTGACCTCTTTTTTCATAAGCATATTTCTTATCATCTGACCATTCTTCACTTAATTGTTTTTCAAATTTTAATACTGAATCAACTGCTCTAAAGCTTTGTTCAACAAAATTCCAAGTGTCTGACAAGGGATAATCTATATAGGCTGCCTTACCTGTTATAAAGTCATATTCAGCGTAAAAAAGTTCTGGAACACGTGATTCCCAAAAGCCATGAATTCCTTTTTGCCCTGTAAGCTGTCCGTTATAATTTTCTGTAGTATGTAGCGGAACATGAGCATCTCCAATGTAATGTCCTAATTCAGCAGAATACTTTAAGATACGTTCTAGGTCTTTATTTTGAAACGCTTTAGTTAGTTTACTCAGCATATTTTGAATATTCCAAGGAGAAATACCATATTTTTTTAAAGTGTCTTCAGAAAATTTTTCTACTGCTTCTCCCCATTTTTTTGGCATTATTAGAAAAGGATCTTCACCATTTTTGATGTAATGGTCTATATCTATATAGTGCTTTTCTGCTTCACCTTTAACTGCATATCTTCTTTTATCAGGGTCAACAGCATGTTCGCCAATAAAATCTATATGGTACTTATAAAATTGAAATAACTCAGACTCAGGTAAAGTAAAAACAGCTAATCGATTTATTTTTTTATGTGCAAAAAACCCCCAACCACTAAATAAATTATGAGATAATAAAATTAGAAATGATATTAAAAGCGATTTCAATTTCATATTTAAATATAAAGAATCATGTTTACATAGGTGAATTTTTAAATACATACCTATTAATTTGGGTTAAATAATGAGCTATTTTGATGAATTTATATTACTATTTCTTTGATTTTAAATGGAAGTACATGCTTAAAGTAAACCAAAATTTGTGCCATTATTAAAAGTAGAATGCTCTTCATTCTTAAGCTGCAGTAGCTATTTCTTTAAGAAGCCATCTCTTTGCAATAGGGATAATAGAATGTTCTAATGATACATTTAAATAACTATGTAACTGATAAGTTGCAGGGTTGGGTAGATTTTTAAAATGCTTAATTAGGTTTAATTTAATACTCGTAGGAGAGGTAGTGATGTTGTTAAATTCTAAACCTATTTTTTTTGTTTTGAGATTATAGAAAATATCATTTTCATGTTGTATAATGGAGTAATTATATTCATATACACGTGAAATGCAATCATTATCTCTGCTAATGATTATATATCCTTCTTTATTATAAAAAGGGATTAAACCTACAGTGTCAAATGACATTTTTGAAGATAAATGATCATATATTTCTTCTCCTTGATTAATGCTTTTTTTAATTTCTTTTTTGGCAAATTGAATAATCTTCAATACTTCATCAAGTGCTTTAGATGATATTTCATTTTTTTCAAAATAAATTTTCATTTTTTTTAAGTCTATTCCCTTAATCTCTTTTTTTAATCTGCTTTCAAAGTCTTGTTTTTTAGTTTTATAAAGCACAAGATTGTTGTAATGTGTTATTAAATCTGATAGAAAAGGATAAACTTTAGTATCCTGGAAGAATTCATCAACATGTTTTAAGTAGGCGAGAAGAGTATATTTTTTGAGCTCATAGTCAATCCATCCATCGCTGAACCAATTTTCTTTAAGAGATGTGAAGTTTGACATCTATTAAAGTTAAGAAAATAAATTTTAAAGAAATTATATATTAGGATTTACTTCTCCTTTTTATGGACCAGAGAAATTTGAATTTACAAATGAGCTCTCCATTTTGATTAAGTCCGTTCATTACTGTTTCAAATGTTACTCCTTCTCCAGATTTCATGGCTTCCATTACTTTTTCTTTCACCATTAACCCATCATTACAAGTAAACGTAGTGATGTCTGTCGCTTTTTTTACAAATTCAGCTTCACATGTAACTGGATATGTAGAAATGGAAGGTGACTGATCTTGAGTATACTGTAAAAGTAACGCTGCTCCATTCATTTCTGCTGCCATACCTAAAACTGCCCAAAATGTTGATTTAAAAGGGTTTTTATTTATCCATTTATAGGGTACAGTTACTACACATGTTTCTTCTGTTAATTTTCTTATTCGCATTCCGCATAGGAAACCCATTGGAAGCTTAAGCATTAAAAATATTTTAAATTTAAATGAAACGCTGTTTTTTTGAATTCCCTTTACTATCTCTGCATTTATCATGGTCATTTTTTATCTAAAGAAATAGAAAAAAATTGAAAATCCAATTACTCCACAGCATCTTGGTAAATTTGTCGCCATTCAGGTTTCTGAAAATCAGCCATAAGTTTAAATAGCTTTTCTCCATAGAAAAAGTCATTTAGATAAACAATTCCATATTGTTGTAAAATTTGAATTTGCGGCCAACTTGGTCTTAATGTATGTTGACCAATTCCATCCACTAACATATAATCAGCAGGAGAGCAATCTGGAGGGCAATAGGGGTTTCTATTATATCTAAGCGCCCATAAGTCAAATATCTTTGGCTCAGGTTTTTTTAAACATTCCAAAGAATCAATTTTGTAAAAACAATCTTTTATGGAAAAATCTTTAAACATGTTTTTACCAACCTCATTTGCCGGTGAAAATTGAATTCCCTTGGCTATTCTTAAAAATTCTTTTAGTGATATGAATTTACTATAAACCAACTTACCTCCAGACTCTCCAACAACAGCATAATTTACATAACTTGAATTCGCGCCAGGATTAATGGAAATAGCAAGGTGATATGATAAATTAACATCAGGTTTAGGTGAAATACTGTAAATATCTGAAAAACAGAATGTTAAAAATAAATATAATATAGTAAAAGTATGTTTTATCATCCTAAATACAACATAATTCTATTACTAAAATAAGGAATATAACTATTTATTAAAAGTTAAATTGATATAGTTTAGAAGGTGTTTGACAATAGTCTAGAGCAATATCATGGTTTTCTTTATCGATAAAAACATCATTATGATTAAAAAATGATAATCCGACTTTAATGGTTGATTTTTTTAATTGAGTACAAATTGAATCATAAATACCTTTTCCATAACCAACCCTATTTCCATCTAAATCAAAGCAAATAAGGGGAATTAAGATTAAGTCTATTTGAGACCATTTTGATGATTTATAAAATTCTGGTACTGGTACATGGTATTTTTTTTCTTTAAATGGAGTGTTCCTTTCAAATGATACACATTCCCATTCCTTTAATCCATCGTTGTAAACTGAAGTAAATAATCTACATGATCCACCTATAGCTTGATGAATAGGCCATGTGTCAACTTCTTTTTTAGTTTTTATGGGATAAAACAAATGAACATTAAGATCATTTAGATTAAAATTATGGATTAATTCTTGGCAAATTTTTTTTGAAAATGATAGTACATCATTCTCATTTAATGTATTTCTTTTTTGAAGATATACTTTTCTTAATTGATTTTTATTTCCATTTGATGTTGCAGCCAAGAGATGGTTTTTGTTCAAAATCTAATGTTTTTTCTTCCAAAAGGTAATCTAAGACTTTACGTAAATCTTTTCCATTACATGGTGCTTCATTACCAGGTCTTGCATCATCTAACTGCCCTCTGTAAATACATGTTAAATCACCATTAAAAACACTAAAATCAGGTGTGCATGCGGCATCATAAGCTTTGGCAACTTCTTGTGATTCATCGTATAAATAGGGAAAAGGAAAAGCATACTTTTCAGCAAACACTTTCATTTTATCAGGACTATCATCAGGATAGTTTATAATATCATTACTGCTTATAGCTACAAATCCAATATGTTTATTTTGGTAATCATTAGCAAGCTCAACAATTTGTTCAATAACGTGTACAACAAATGGACAATGATTACAGATAAACATAACTACAAGACCATTTTCACATGATATATCATTCAATTTTACATGTTTATTTGAAATGACATCAGGTAAATTAAAAGCCGGAGCTTTAAAACCTAATGGTATTTGAGTAGTTGGTGTTCGAGCCATTTTAATTACTTTTATTCAAAAATAGCTATTATATATGAATTAATGATTAGCATGAAATTTAAACTTTTACTTACATTTTTTTTTATTAAAGTTTCGTTTTTTGCACAATTAGAAGACTCCATTCTTCTTCGTGAAATTTATAATTTTAGTTTAACAAAATCCACATGTCATGATAACCTGAGGTCACTATGTAAAGATGTCGGGCATAGGTTAAGTGGTTCCCCCTCAGCTCAAAAAGCAGTAGAATGGGGGTATGACCTATTAAGCACAATGAATTTAGATTCTGTTTATTTGCAACCTGTTAAAGTTCCAAAATGGGTAAGAGGAGAGGTAGAGGAAGTCAAATGGAAGGATAGAAAAGGAAATGTCATAGAAACAAATTGCACAGCATTGGGTGGGTCAATTGGAACAAATGGTACAATAAAAGGAAAAGTAATCGAAATAAATTCCTGGAATGAACTAGATTCATTGGGTAAGAAAAATATTGCTGGAAACATTGTCTTTTTTAATCGTCCTATGAATCCAACTTACATTAGTACATTCATGGCATATGGAAGTTGTGTTGATCAAAGACATAATGGGGCTGTGAGGGCTGGTCGATATGGAGCAAAAGCAGTAATTGTACGTTCAATGACGCTCAAAATGGATCACAATCCTCATACTGGATCAATGAGTTATATTGACTCTATTCCAAAGATACCGGCTGCAGCAATAAGTTCTAAAGATGCCTATAGGCTTAGCAATGCCCTAAAAGATAATAGAGTTAAATATTTATCAATAGAGTTAGCATGTAAACAAATGCCAGACACTATTTCTCATAATGTTATTGCAGAAATAAGAGGAAGTACTTTTCCAGATGAAATTATATTAGTAGGGGGGCATTTAGATTCCTGGGATATTGGAGAGGGAGCACATGATGATGGTGCTGGTGTAATTCAAAGTATTCAAGTGTTGGAGTCCATTAAAAAATTGAATATTAAACCAAAACGTACAATAAGATGTGTTTTATACATGAATGAAGAAAATGGAAATAGAGGAGGAATTACTTATGCAGAAATGGTTAAGAATAAAAATGAAGATCATTTGTTTGCTTTAGAATCAGACAGGGGAGGTTTTAGTCCAAGAGGATTTAGTATAGATGGCACCCCTATGCAGTTAAAGTTTATACAAGGCTTTGAACCCTTATTTGAACCATATCAATTACATCTATTCTATAAAGGATATGGAGGAGTGGATATTGGTCCTCTTAGGAATGGAAAAACATGTTTAGTTGGATTAGTTCCTGATTCACAGCGATATTTTGATTTTCATCATGCACCTACTGATGTATTTGAAAATGTAAATAAAAGAGAATTAGAACTTGGTGCATCTGCCATTACATCAATGGTTTATTTGATTGACAAATATGGATTCCCAAATAAAGCTAATTTTAAACAATGATTTCAGAAATAGACATATTGGCCATTGGAGCACATCCAGATGATATAGAGATTGGTGCCGGTGGAACATTAATAAAGCATGTAAAAATGGGTTTTAAAGTTGGGTTGTTAGACTTGACTTTAGGTGAACTTGGAACAAGGGGAGATGTCGAGACCAGACTAAAAGAAGCTGAAATTTCAAAAGATATCATTGGAGCTGAGTTCAGAGAAAATTTAGCATTAAAAGATGGGTTTATTAGAGACGATGATGATTCCATATTAAAATTAGTTGCTATAATTAGACAGCATAGACCCAAAATTATTTTGTGTAATGCTATTAAGGACAGACATCCAGACCATGGTAGCGCAGCTAACTTGGTAATTAAAGCATCTTTTACAGCAGGATTAGCTAAAATAACAACCAATCATCAGGGTAATTCTCAAGCGGCATTTCGTCCAAACGCTGTCTATCATTACATTCAGGATAGATGGATTGATCCTGATTTTATAGTTGATATATCATCAGAATTTGAAGATAAAATGAAAGCAATCACCAGCTTTAAAAGTCAATTTTACAATCCTGAAAGTGATGAACCAGATACACCCATTTCATCTAAAGAATTTTTATCATCAATAAAGTCAAAAGCTATTTTATGGGGAAGAACAATTTCCTCAACATATGGAGAAGGATTTACCAAGTCAAGAGCTTTAGGTGTAAATAATATATTAGATTTAAAATAAGCTATGAAAAAATTAATTATTCCCTTTTTATTGTTCATGTATTCTTGTGCTGAAGATTCAGTAAAAGAAGAGGCAAATGCTATGCTTATTGATAGCCTATCAACGGATATTAAAGAGAAAGAAATTACTATAAACGCTTTGGAGGAAGATGTATTATTTAGTGATTCATTGAATAATGAATATGCATTATATATTCAAAAAATAAAGGACAATCTAAATGCTATAAATCAGGATAGGAAATTCATTAATAGCGCAAAATCAAGAGAGTTTTTATTAGCTGACTCACTTGATGTGGTTAAAGCTATTGAAGATATGGCCTTTAAAATCAAAGAAAATGAACGGTTAATTGAATCATTAAATAAAAGCCTATCTATTGCTGAAAATAAAAACAACATATTCAGTAAAAAGATAAATGAATTAAATATAGAAATTGCTACTACAAACAGAGAAGTATATTTTTTAAAGGAAGAAATTAGCCAATTAAATAATTCATATTCCAGTTTGTTTGAGCGTTATAATGAACAGATATCAGTTATTAATTCTCTTGAAGAAGAGCTCAATAAAGTAGGATATGTCATTGGAACTAAATCGGAGTTATTTAAAAATAATATTCTTACTAAAGAGGGAGGCATTATTGGAATTGGTAAGACTAAAAAGTTAAGCAATGATCTTAATACAGCATATTTCAACTATGAATCAAAGCTATTGTTGAATTATATTATTGTAGGAAGTAAAAACGCTAAAATAATGACCTCTCATCCAGCAAATTCCTATAGATTTTCTGAAAATAAAGACGGTATAATTGATTCATTAATCATTATTAACGCTGAAGCATTTTGGAAGAATAGTAAATATTTAGTTGTAGAAGTTAAATAACTAATTACTTAAAGCTTTTCTAATCTTCATTACTTTTTCAAGTATTGGTTTTAGCTGATCCAATTGCAACATGGTGTGTGGATCACTTTTAGCAGAAGTTGGATTGGGATGCGTTTCAATAAATAATCCATCAGCACCTGTAGCAGCAGCGTTAATTGCTATTGTTTCAATGAGAGATGGGTCACCACCAGTAACTCCAGTTGTTTGATTTGGCTTTTGAACAGCATGTGTACAATCCATAATAACTGGAACACCATGTTTTTTAAGCTTGAAAATAGCAGTTGCATCAACAATTAGGTCGTTATAGCCAAAACTATTTCCCCTTTCGCAGATCCATGCTTTCTCATTTCCTGTGCTTTTTATCTTTTCAATAGCAAATTGCATGGAATCATGAGACATAAATTGTCCCTTTTTTATATTTACAGGAAGACCTGTTTTTCCAGCTGCAATCAGTAAATCTGTTTGCCTACATAAAAATGCAGGAATTTGAATGTGGTTAACATACTGGGCAACTGTATGAGCTTCATGGCTTTCGTGAATATCAGTTATTGTATCAACATTAAATTTATCGCCAATTTGTTTGATTATACTTAAAGCTTCATCGTTGCCTATACCTGTGAAACTATCTAGTTTTGATCGATTGGCTTTTTTATAACTTGCTTTAAATATGTATGAAATATCTAATTCTTCACAAATTGATTTAACCCTTTCTGCAATTTGAAAGCCAGTATCTTGATCTTCTATAGCACACGGACCAGCTATTAATTTAAATCTATTCATTCTTTTGCTTTTTGACCTAAGTATCCACTATGATGTCTTTTGGCATATTCATCTTTACTGAATTTAATTTTTTCCATCATCAATACAACAATGATGTCACCCACAACGGTCATTACTGTTGTAGAAGTTGTAGGAGTTAGTCCCAATGGACAAACTTCTTCAGGATTTCCAGTAAATAAACATATATCTGCTAAAGTAGCTAAATCACCTTCTTCATTTCCTGTAAGTGCAATCATAGGAATACTAGAATATAAATTCTTGACCAAATGATTTAGTTCTAAAATTTCTCTTGTTTTACCTGAATTTGAGATCAACAAGAGTACATCATTTTCTTGTATAATTCCTAAGTCTCCATGTTGGGCTTCACTTGGATGTAAAAACAAAGATGGTGTGCCTGTAGAGGATAGGGTAGTTGCCATATTCATGCCTATTTGACCAGCTTTTCCCATTCCGCTAACTATTAGCTTTCCCTTTTTTTGATGTATTCTTTTGTAGAGTACTTCAATTACACTTTCAACTATACCATCTATTGGAATGTTATTGATGGCTTCAATTTCTTTTTGTACAATACTGTTAATCTTTGCTTTCAAATTTTATTTTTTTCAAAAGTACTTATAATTGATTTTATTTTGACTTGTATAGCTCACGAACCTTAATAAGGTCATCCATAGTATCTACACCATAACTAGGAGTTGTAGTTATACCTACCTTAATATTCATTCCAGCTTGTAACCATCTTAGTTGTTCCAATTTCTCAGCATGTTCTAAAGGACTGTGTACAGCATGGCAGCATTCCTTCAAAATTTCTTTTTTGAATCCATAAAGACCAATGTGATTGTAGTATTGGTGTTTTTTAGACCATTCTTCCTTGGGTATTTCTCTGTTAAATGGAATGGGAAATCTACTAAAATATAATGCAAATTGATGGTGGTCCATAACAACATAAACGTTGCCTTCTTCTAGAATAGTATCTTGATTCAGCTGCATGGTTAAAGTAGCTATATCTGTCTTTTCATCATCAAAACAATCAATTAACTGAATAAGATGGTTTTGATGAATAAATGGTTCATCACCTTGTACATTTATAACGTGTGAATAAGATTTGTTTTGTATTGATTCCCATTTTTCAACAGCTTCCAGACATCGATCTGTTCCTGTTTGATGGTTTTCATTGGTCATAATTACATTTCCACCAAAGCGTTTAACTTCTTGAAAGATAGCATCATGGTCAGTGGCTACCAGAAGATTACTGAGTATAGTGGATGTATTCTCGTATACATGTTGAATCATGGTTTTGTCACCAATTTTCTTCAAAGCTTTGCCTTCTAAGCGTGTTGATTTATATCTTGAAGGAATTATGCCTAAAATAGATGAAACTTCCACTTTCATACTTCTAAATTAGTTATTTTTGGACGATGTCAATAGATAAGATTAAAAATTACATAAACACCGTAAGAAGAGATTTTGCTGATAAACCCTTTTCGGAAGAAATGGCTGATGATGATCCTTTGAAACAATATGCAATTTGGTTTCAAGAAGCTGTTGATAGTAAAATTCTTGACCCTTATGCTGCTTGTTTTTCATCATCTGATAAAAATGGCAAGGTTTCTTCAAGAATGCTATACATAAGAGATGTAACGGACAAAGGTTTTATATTCTATACAAATTATCAATCTGAAAAGGGGAAAGCCATTGATGAAAATAGTCAAGGGGCCTTGAATATTTTTTGGGGAGAACTTGAGAGACAAATTAGAATAGAGGGTGTTTTGGAAAAAGTAGATCATTTGGTGTCAGATAAATATTTCAATGCAAGACCTAGACGTAGTCAATTAGGAGCTTGGGCATCTGCTCAAAGCCAGCAAATTAAGAATAGAGAGGAATTAGAAAATAGGTTTTTGCACTACGAAGAGAAATTTAAAGATAAACCAGTACCAAGACCTCCACACTGGGGTGGATACTGCTTGAGGCCTATTAAAATAGAATTTTGGCAGGGTAGACCAAGTAGACTTCACGATAGAATAGTGTATGAAAGAAAAAACAACCAATGGACCAAAAATCGTTTGTCTCCATAGCTTCCAATTATTTTAAAAGGTTTCCTTTTCTTGAGTTGCCTTTTGATCATTTGCCTCATCCTGACCTAGCACTTGTTATTGTCATCCCTGTTTTTGATGAAAAAGATGTTTTGCCAACATTAAAATCTTTATTTCAAGAACAAGACTCCGTTTTCTTTAATGTAGAAATTATAGCTGTTGTGAATAATGCACATAATTCATCTATTGATATAAAAAAGCAAAATATAGAGACTCATGCTTTATTAAAAGAGTTTGCATTAAATCATAATAACGAAAAAATTAAACTTATTTCTTTTTTAGTTGATGATTTATCTCCAAAACATGCAGGTGTTGGTTGGGCAAGAAAAATTGGGATGGATTTTGCTTTAAAAAGATTCCAACACATAGAAAAAAATGGGGTGATAATAGGGTTAGATGCTGATACTGTTGTTGAAAGAAACTACTTAAATTCCATTTACTCCCATTTTAAAAGTCATGATAATACTGCGGTGTCCATTCATTTTGAACATCCTCTTGATGATGATAGGTATTCATCATTTCATAAACATAGCATTACCTGCTATGAGTTGCATCTTAGATACTATAAAAATGCTTTACAATATGTTGGGTTTCCATTTGCTTTTCATACCATAGGGAGTGCTTTTGCATTGCTGGCATCTGCCTATGCTAGACAAGGGGGGATGAATAGGAGAAAGGCTGGTGAAGATTTTTACTTTATTAATAAATTAATCAAAGGAGAGAATTTTGGAGAGATAAGCTCAACAAAAGTTATTCCTTCACCAAGATTATCTAATAGGGTTCCATTTGGAACAGGAAGGGCAATTTTAGAAGCGCATGAAAAAAAGAAAGATTTAAGTTTGACTTATTCATTCGATTGCTTTAAAGATCTGAAAGCCTGGTTAAATTCAGTTAAATCTGGAGAAGTAACATTTATTAATTTTCCACTTTCAATACAGCAATTTTTAGGTGAGTCAAATTGGAAAAAATCTATGGAAGAATTAAATAGGCATACAAACAATCATACGTCATTTATGAAAAGGTTTTATACTTTATTTGATGCCTTTTGGGTTTTAAAATTTGTTCATTTTTACAGGGATAATATTATGACACTTAGTATTTTGAAGGATAATGTCAATTCCCTTTTGTTAGAGTTGAATAAACCTGATTTAAAAACAGAGCTAGATCAGCTTATGTATTTAAGATTATGGGACAAAAAAAGGGGCTCAAAAGAACCCCTTTAAATAATAACTACTTTTTTACAATTTATTTAAGCGAATCAACAACAGCTTTAAATGCTTCAGGATGATTCATGGCTAAATCAGCTAAAGTTTTTCTATTAAGTAGAATTCCTTTATCATTTACTTTACCCATAAATTCTGAATAACTCATTCCGTGAAGTCTAGCTCCTGCATTTATTCTTTGTATCCAAAGCGCTCTGAAATTTCGCTTCTTTTGTCTTCTGTCTCTGTATGCATACTGTAATCCTTTTTCTACAGCATTTTTAGCAACAGTGTGTACATTTTTTCTTCTTCCGTAGTAACCTTTAGCTTGTTTTAATATCTTTTTTCTTCTTGCCTTGGCTGCTACACTATTTACTGATCTTGGCATAATTTTAAGTTTTTTGAATTAAAGCGTCTGTAATAGAACTTATCTTTTGTGACTGTAATTCGGGTTTAACATTTAATAACCGTAAAGAAAATTAAGCGCAAAGTTGCAACTTGATGTTCTTCACATCTGACTTGTCTACTAGAGTAGCTTTAGTCAGATTTCTCTTTCTTTTAGTCGCTTTCTTGGTCAAAATATGACTTTTAAAAGCGTGCTTTCTTTTTATTTTTCCACTACCAGTAAATTTGAATCTCTTCTTGGCACTGGAATTGGTTTTCATTTTAGGCATAACATTTATATTATGTAGTTATTATCTTTTATTTCTTTTTAGGGTTGATGATAATTGTCATCTTTTTCCCTTGTAATTCTGGCATCTTTTCTAAAATTCCAAACTCTTCTAATTCTTGAGCGAATTTCAGAAGTAATATCTCACCACGATCTTTGTAAATTATGGTTCTTCCTTTAAAAAATACAAATGCCTTTAATTTTGCTCCTTCTTTAAGGAATTTAACGGCATGCTTTAATTTAAACTGAAAATCGTGTTCATCAGTATTCGGACCAAATCTAATTTCTTTAATGACTACTTTAGTTTGCTTTGCTTTCAGCTCTTTTTGTTTTTTCTTTTGCTCGTAAAGAAACTTTTTATAATCAATAATTTTGCAAACAGGCGGTTTAGCATTTGGTGATATTTCCACTAAATCAAGTTCCATGTCACTAGCCATCACTAATGCTTTGTGCGTTGGGTAAACTCCTTGAGCTATTCCTTCCCCTACAACCCTAACTTCAGGAACTCTAATTTTTTCATTTATTCTGTGGGGGTCTTCCTTAATGACTCTCCCTCTGTTTGGTCTTCTTGGTCTGATATTCCTCCTTTTTTAGTTTAACATTTAAAATTTAATCAGGCTTTGGTTGATTTTGTCGTTAATAAGTTGTTGAAACTTATCAATACTAAAAACACCCAAATCTCCCTTTCCTTGTTGCCTTACTGAAACTGTTTTTTCTTGAGCTTCTTTTTCTCCAATAATGAGCATAAATGGTATTTTACTTAGCTCAGCATCTCTAATTTTTCTGCCCACTTTTTCAGCCCTTCCGTCAACAAGACCGCGAATATCGTAATTTTTTAGAAGTTTTAAAACTTCTTGAGCATAATCATTGTATTGTTGACTTACAGGTAGTATGATAAATTGTTCAGGACTAAGCCATAAAGGAAACTTACCAGCCGTATGCTCTATAAGTAAAGCTATAAACCTTTCTAACGATCCAAATGGTGCCCTATGAATCATAATTGGTCTGTGCTTACTGTTGTCAGAACCAGTATATTCAAGCTCAAATCTTTCAGGTAGATTGTAATCAACTTGAATAGTTCCTAATTGCCAAGATCTGTTTAGGGCATCTTTAACCATAAAATCTAATTTAGGCCCATAAAATGCAGCTTCTCCATATTCAACTACAGTTTGTAACCCTTTATCTTCCGCGGCATTGATAATAGCTTTCTCTGCTTTGTTCCAATTTTCATCAGATCCAATATATTTTTCTTGTTTTTCTTTATCTCTTAAAGAAATTTGAGCTACAAAATCTTTAAAATCTAATGCCTTAAAAACATAAAGTACAAGATCAATAACCTTTTTAAATTCATCTTCTAATTGGTCTGGTCTACAAAAAATATGTGCATCATCTTGAGTAAACCCTCTGACTCTTGTTAATCCATGTAATTCACCACTTTGTTCATAACGATAAACGGTACCGAATTCAGCTAACCTTAATGGAAGATCTCTGTATGACCTAGGTGAGGCATTAAAAATTTCGCAGTGATGAGGGCAGTTCATGGGTTTAAGCAAAAACTCTTCACCTTCATGGGGTGTATTAATTGCTTGAAAAGAGTCCGCACCATATTTGTCATAATGTCCGGAACAAACATACAGATCCTTGTGCCCAATGTGAGGAGTAGACACGGGTAAATATCCGCTTTGAATTTGTGCTTTTTTCAAAAAGTCCATTAATCTTTCTCTTAAATCAGCTCCTTTTGGTAACCAAAGTGGAAGTCCTTGACCTACTTTTTCAGAGAAAGTGAATAATTCTAATTCTTTTCCTAATTTTCTATGATCTCTTTTTTTAGCTTCTTCTAACTGAACTAAATATTGGTTCAATTCTTTCTGCTTTTCAAACGTTATTCCATATACGCGGGTAAGTTGCTTTCTTGTTTCGTCACCTCTCCAATAGGCACCAGCTATATTCAGTAATTTGACAGCCTTTATAAAACCAGTGTGAGGAAGGTGAGGTCCTCTACATAAATCTGTAAAATTACCTTGTGTATAAAAAGTGATGGAACCATCTTCTAATTCGTCAATCAGTTCCAATTTATATGGATCTTCTTTTGTTTTGAAGTATTCGATGGCATCTTTTTTACTTATTTCCTTTCGCTCAAATGGATTTTTTTCTCTAGCCAATTCAAGCATTTTCTTTTCAACTTTAGCTAAATCTTTATCTGTAAACTCATATTTCCCAAAGTCTATATCGTAGTAAAAACCATTTTCAATTGGTGGTCCAATAGCCAATTTTATACCTGGATAGAAAAATTCTAGAGCTTCAGCCATAAGGTGAGCACTACTATGCCACATCGTTGATTTACCACCTTCATCTGAAAAGCTCAATAATTTTAAAGAAGAGTCTGTAGGAATAGGTCTTGTTAGATCCCATACCTCACCATCTACTTCAGCTGCAAGTACTCTTCTAGCTAAACCTTCACTAATAGAAAGCGCAACGTCCATTGCTGAAGAACCATCATTCATCTCTTTAATATTTCCGTCTGGCAGCGTAATTTTAATCATGTTTTTTTCTTTTCAGAGCGCAAATATAATCAATTGAACCTCTTCAAAATTCGTAATGAAAAATTATTCTTTTACTTTGTTAAATGCAGAACATGGAAATTCTTAAAAAATATGCTTCTACTAATCATTTTGGTCAATTTATTGGACTTAAATTGGAAGTGGTTAAACCTGGAGAAGTTAATTATTATGTAAAAGTTAAAAAAGATCATTTGGCTACATACAAATCGGCACATGGAGGTTTTTTAGCAGCTATTTTTGATCAAATAGTTGGAACTGCAGCATTAACTAAGGCCATGTTGGATGATAAATTAGTTTCTACCGTAGAATTTAAAATTAATTATTTGAAACCTGCTTTTTTACATGATGAACTTAAAGGTTATGGAGTTGTACTTCATCATGGAAAAAGACTATATACTGTTGAAGGTCAGATATTTAATCAGAATAATGAATTGCTTGCCAAAGGAATTGCCACTTTAAATGCCTATCCATTTGACAAGAGTGATATGAAATTTTTATAACTTAAAACCATGAAAAAATTATTATACCTATTATTGATACTCTGCCTACCTTTTTATGCTCAAAAGGGTGGTGGTAAAAAGAAATCTGAAGATAAATCCCCTCTTGAAAAAGTTAACATAAATGGGTTGAAGTTTCGCTCAATAGGTCCTGCATTAACAGCTGGCCGAATTGCAGATATAGCTGTAAATGAAAACAATCCTAAAGAGTACTATGTGGCAGTAGCTTCTGGTGGTGTATGGAAAACTTCAAATGCTGGAAATACTTACCAACCCATCTTTGATAGTCAATCCTCATTCAGTATTGGATGTGTCACTATAGACCCTAATAATGAACATGTTGTTTGGGTTGGAACAGGTGAAAATAACAATCAACGAAGTGTAGCTTATGGTGACGGGATTTACAAAAGCTTAGATGGTGGAAAAAGTTGGAAAAATATGGGTTTAAAAACATCAGAACATATTGGTATGATAGCTGTACATCCAAGTAACTCTAATGTAGTTTTTGCTGCTGCTTATGGTCCATTATGGAAAGAAGGAGGTGACAGAGGATTGTATAAAACTACAAATGGTGGAAATAAATGGGAATTGGTTTTGAAAGTTGATGAACATACAGGTATTAATGAAATTCATTTAGATCCACGAAATCCATCTGTAATGTATGCGACTGCTCATCAGAGAAGAAGACATGTTTTTACTTATGTTGGTGGTGGCCCAGGTTCTCAGATTTACAAATCAACTGATGGAGGTGAAAATTGGAGAAAATTAGGTGGTGGATTGCCTAGTTCTATCAAGGGTAGGATAGGTATGGATATTTCACCTGCTGATCCAGATATTTTGTATGCATTGGTAGAGGCAGAAATGGATAAACAAGGTCTTTATAAATCCACTGATAGAGGAGAGAGCTGGAAAAAAGTGAATAGCTACGTTACAAGCGGTAATTATTATCAAGAAGTATTTTGTGATCCTTTAGATAAAAATAAAGTTTTCTTTATGGATACGTGGTTACACCATACATCTGATGGTGGAAAAACAGTGGTAAAAACAGGTGAAAAAAGTAAGCATGTAGACAATCATTGTATTTGGGTAGATCCCAACGATACTGAACATTGGATTGTTGGTTGTGATGGAGGAATTTATGAAACTTGGGATCATGCAGGTAATTGGCATTTTAAACCTAATTTGCCTATAACTCAATTTTATAAAGTGGCCGTGGATAATGATTACCCATTTTATAATGTATACGGTGGAACTCAAGATAATAACAGTTTAGGAGGACCTTCTAGAACTATAAATAACCATGGGATAATGAATTCAGATTGGTACATTACCAATGGAGGAGACGGATTTGAAAGTGCCATTGACCCGGAAGACCCCAATATTGTGTATGCTCAAT
>CAJWIX010000006.1 GCA_913042175.1 uncultured Flavobacteriales bacterium | reverse complement strand
TTGAGCTCTTCCTCTTGTTTCAAGTATTTATAATCTGACATTTCGTCAAGATTTTTTTTCCAGAAATCATCCATGTTTTGTTGATGCTGAAGATGCATGTAATCATCCAATGACATTTGACTTGAAGGTCTAAAAGTTGATGAATCATCAAAAAAAGAATTGAAAATATACTGACCCGAATTTGCATCGTAATCTATACTATTGGAAATATTTAAAGGAAGATCGAAATCAATTAATCCTTGAGAAAAATTAGTTGGGTCTAAAGGATCATAAATAGGGAAAAGAAGGTCTATTTCCGGTGAATCAATAGCAACAGGCTTGATTTTTACTGGGTTAAAAGCGTGAGCCTCTAAACAAGTAGAAATGCTAAATACAAATAGTATAAAGTATAATTTCCTTTGCAAGGTATCTTAAATTAAACGGCCTTTAGGGTCAATTTTATCAGCTCTTCGACTGAAGCCACTTCTGTATTGGACAATATCTCGTCAATAGCTTTAGTCGCTTTTTTCTTTTCTATCCCTAATACCACTAAAGCAGATAACGCTTCATTTTTTAAGGTATTGTCTTGAGAAGACAAAAATTCACTTATAGATTCAATTTTTTCTAGTTTTCCTTTAAGATCTACAATTATACGTTGAGCTGATTTCAGCCCAATTCCTTTAATACTTTTAAATGCATCAACATTACTTTGATCAACTGCTAATATTACCTCATCAGGTTTCATCGATGAAAGAATCATTAATGCAGTATTTGCTCCTACACCAGAAACATTAATCAACTCTTTAAACATCGTCCTTTCTTTTTCTTCTGCAAATCCAAAAAGCAGATGGGCATCTTCTCTAACAATTAATTGACTATATAACCTCAACTTTCCCTTAGAAGGAAGACTTTCATATGTATTAAGTGAAATATGCAACAAATAACCAATTCCATTAACATCTATAACAACCTGATTGGGTAATTTAGATTCCAGTATACCCTCTATGTGTGCAATCATATTATTTCTTTCGATTTTGTACGTCTATAACGCCTAGTGTTATCATATTCAATATTTCTCTAACTGAAGAACCAATTTGAAGAACGTGAACAGGTCTTTTCATACCTAATAGTACAGGACCAATAGCTTCATACTGACTCATTTCTTTTACCAATTTATAGGCTATATTTCCCGCACTTAGATTAGGAAAAATCAAAGTATTTGCTTTCATATTGGCTAATAAAGAGAACGGGAAAAAATCTCCAATAAGCTCTTTATTTACAGCAAAATTGGCTTGTACCTCTCCATCTACTATTAAATCAGGATGAGATTTATGTAATATTCGAACTGCCTCCCTCATTTTAACAGCATCTTCTCCTTCGTTAGATCCAAAATTTGAATAGCTAAGCATAGCAATTCTTGGAGATATTTTATATTCTTTTACTGTTCTTGCTACTAATAATGTGATGTCTACTATCTCTTCAATCGTTGGATTAATATTTATGGTAGTATCAGCAAAGAAAATAGGTCCATCTTTACTGATTAAAATATACATACCAGCTATTTTATTAATCCCTTCTTCAACGCCTATAACTTGTAATGCAGGCCTAATCGTTTCTTTATAACTTCTTGTAATTCCAGAAATCATTACATCAGCCATACCAGTTTCCACCATGGCAGAAGCATAATAATTTCTTTCTCTCATCATTTTTTTGGCCTCATAAAATGTTAAGCCACGTCTTTTACGCTTTTCATGTAAGATTTCAGCAAATTTTTCCCGTTGCTTAACTTCCTTATCACTTCTTGGATCAATTATTGTGCAATTAGGTAATTCAAGATTATAATCTTCAATTATTTGATTAATTTGATGTTCTTTACCTAACAAAATAGGCTTTGCTATACCCTCTTCAAGAGCCATTTCAGCAGCTTTTAATACTTTGTAGGTGTCTGCCTCAGCAAAAACTACTCTTTTTGGGTTTCTCTTGGCTTTTGCTGTTAGATTTCTAACAAATTTATTATCGAGACCTAACCGCTCCATGAGCTGCATTTCATATTTTTTCCAATCCTTAATTGGAGCCTTTGCAACACCTGATTCAATCGCTGCTTTAGCAACGGCAGGAGCTACCCAATAAATTAATCTTGGATCTAATGGTTTTGGAATAATTTGAGTCCTTCCAAACGTAATACTCTTTGCATCGTAAGCTTCATTAACTACGTCCGGAACTTGTTCTTTGGCCAATGCAGCAATAGCTCTTACTGCAGCTAACTTCATTTCCTCGTTAATTGTAGTTGCACGAACATCTAATGCTCCTCTAAAAATGTAGGGAAATCCTAAAACATTATTAACTTGGTTAGGATGATCTGAACGACCAGTTGCCATAATTAAATCATCTCTTGTACTCATGGCTTCATCGTATGGGATTTCAGGATCTGGATTGGCTAAAGCAAACACAATGGGATTTTCAGCCATGCTTTTAATCATTTCTTTGTTTAAAATCCCTCCTCTTGATAGCCCTAAAAAAACATCTGCATCATGCATTGCTTCTTCAAGAGTGCAATTTTTATCTAATTGTGTGAAATATTTTTTGTTTTTATCTAAATCTTTTCTGCTTTCATGTATCAATCCTTTAGAGTCAAAAACATAAATGTTTTCTTTTTTAACACCCAATGAAATGTACAATTTCATACAAGATTGTGCAGATGCGCCTGCTCCACTAACAACTAATTTTATTTGATTGATTTTTTTATTGGCAATTTCTAATGCATTCAATAAAGCAGCTGATGAAATAATGGCAGTCCCATGTTGATCATCATGCATGATAGGGATAGATAATTCCTTTTTTAATCTTTCCTCAATTTCAAATGCCTCTGGAGCTTTAATATCTTCCAGATTTATCCCCCCAAAAGTCGGAGAAATAGCTTTGACAGTATCAACAAAACGATCAATATTTGTTTCATTGATTTCAATATCAAAAACGTCAATGTCAGCAAATATTTTAAAAAGTAAACCTTTTCCTTCCATGACTGGTTTTGATGCTTCTGGGCCAATATCTCCTAATCCCAAAACAGCAGTACCATTAGATATAACAGCCACTAAATTTCCTTTACTTGTATATTTATACACATCGTCTGTAGATTTATCAATAGCAATACAAGGTTCTGCAACTCCTGGAGAATAGGCTAGAGATAGATCACGCTGAGTATTATATGGTTTAGAAGGAATGACTTCAATTTTCCCCTTTCTACCTGAACTATGGTAATCAAGTGCCTCTTTTTTGAAAATCTTTTTGGACATAAAACTAGATTGAAAAGCTAAGTTAATGAACTGATACTAAAATGGATATAATTCTACCTAAATATTATAGAATTTATACCTTTAAGGAATGCATAACCTTGTTGTATTTTCTGGGGCTGGCATGAGTGCAGAAAGCGGTCTTTCTACTTTCAGAGACCAAAATGGACTATGGGATCAATACCCCATTGAAGAAGTGGCAACTCCAAATGCTTGGAATAAAGACCCTGAAAAAGTACTCCATTTTTATAAAATGAGAATGGAGAATTGTTTAAACGCTAAGCCTAATATGGCTCATGAAAAAATATTTCAATTAGAAAAAAAATATAAAGTTCAAATTGTAACTCAGAACATTGACAACCTACACGAAAGAGCAGGATCTTCTCACGTTCTTCATCTTCATGGGGAAATCATGAGATCTAGAAGCATTGGAACAGGAAAAACATATCCAATAAAATCAAATATATACCCTAAATTGGGAGACCTTTGTCCAGATGGACACCAATTAAGACCTGATGTAGTTTGGTTTGGAGAAGATGTGCCTAATTTATATTTGGGAGCTGAAATAATAGAAAAGGCTGACATACTAATTATAATTGGAACCTCGTTGCAAGTATACCCGGCAGCTGGATTAGTTAATTATGCTGCTGAAAATTGCAAAATTTACATTATTGACCCAAACGAAGTGCCAAAATCAAACAAATGGAATCACCTGAAAATGAATGCTTCAGAAGGGCTAGAAATAATAAGTCAAAAGTTAATGCTGAATGACTAATCTTTTTGAACTTATAAATTGTCCTTGTTTGAAGATGTTTAGGCTGTAATTTCCATTTGGAAATGAAGCTACATTTAGATTGTTCAAACCAGGGTTTAAAATGCGATTTTGAATCAATTTTCCTTGGTTATTATATATTTCCAAAGCCATAGCAGAAATAGATGAATTTTCTATAGTTACTATTTCAGAAGTTGGGTTGGGATAAATATTTTTAATCCATGACGAAGCCTCCTCTATGCCAACTGTACAGGTAATATTAACGTCTACTGAATCTATTGGTTGGTCAGAAGCGTCTAAAATATAATACCTAATTTCTGCTGTACCAGCTCCATTAGAAAAGTTTAGTGTAGGTTTCATTGTAGAAGAATCGCCTACATTTAAAATAGTAGATGCCGGTGAAGTCCAGTCATTCCCAAAACAAGGATAACACAAATTATTATCACAAAATTGATCTGAAAAATTAACTGTTGAATTTAGAATAACTCTTCTGAACTTGATTTCCTGAGTTGAGGTCCCAGTGTTTCGACAATGCATGTAAACATCAAATCCCGCTACATCTTTAGATATATTTATAATTGAACCATTGTAAGTGTTTCCAGGGTCATCATCCCAATAGATTGATATTTGAGCTGAAGTATTAAATGATAAAAGCACACTCAATAATATGGGTAAAATAAATTTTTTCATATCTATATTTTGTACAAATATAAGTTAATTTTTGGGTGCTATTTATGAATTTTAATCAACTATTTAGATATGATTAACAAAATAGATTAAATTTGGGACACTTTATTTATTACTATCATAACAAATTAATCATGAAACTAAAATTACTAAAAATATTTTCACTTAACCTTTTACTAATTAGTTCCTTATCAGCCCAGATTGCTGATGGAAGTACCGCACCAAATTTTACTGCAACTGACCAATTTGGTAATACACACACATTAAGTGACTACATCAACCAAGGAAAAACAGTTATCATAGATATCTCTGCCACTTGGTGTGGACCATGTTGGAGTTATCATCAAAGTCACACTTTATCAGATCTTTATAATGCCTATGGACCAAATGGATCAGACGAGGTAATGGTTTTCTTTGTAGAGGGTGATGGATCAACTAACACTGCTGATTTAAATGGAACTGGGAGCAATACCCAAGGTGACTGGATTACTGGAACACCATATCCTGTAATAGATGATGCTTCCATTGCAAGTGCATATCAAATTGCTTTTTACCCAACTGTGTTTAGAGTTTGCCCTAATGGCCTTGTTTACGAAGAAGGGCAATCAACAGTATCTCAACTTGTTTCAAGTGTTGGATCTAATTGTAGCCAAACCTTAACTGGTGCAGCTGACCATGGTAAAATTAATGATGCTGATTTAGCACTATGTACGGCCAATGGAACTCCTGAATTTAGCATAACAAACTACGGCACAAATGCTATCAGTTCTGCTACTGTTACATTATTGGAAAATGGTTCAGCTGTTGGAACGGCTAACTACTCTGGAAATATTAGCCAATTTTCTACAGGTAATGTAGCCTTCAATGCTATGGCTATGAACACCTCGTCTACTTACACTGCAACATTAGACAATATTAATGGGAATACTCCTGCTAATACTGCTATGACTACAGCAACATTAAATGCCATCACAGCATCACCATCTGGAACGGATGTTACTGTGAATTTCTTTACTGATTATTATCCTGGAGAAACTTCTTGGCAAATCTTAAGCAGCTCTGGAAGTGTAGTTGCTTCTGGTGGACCTTACACACCAGGAACAGCTGACCAATGGGGTGGCGGTGGAGCTGATGCTAATACAACAATGAGCTCAACTCATGTATTACCAGCTAACGATTGTTTTTCTGCTGTTTTAATTGATTCCTATGGAGATGGGCAACAATATGGAACTGGCACTAATCCAAATGGTGGTTTTGGTATTCAAATAACTGATGCCAATGGCGAAGTTTTCAATTGGGATGCTGGCTCTGGATGGTCGCAGGTTACAAGAGATGCTGCTGCTAGTACTAGTGGTGCAACATCTATTGAAGAAAGTTTGTCTGGTACACTTAAAATATATCCAAACCCAGTCAATCAAATAGCTAATATTAACTTTAGCGCAAATAACTCAACACAGACTACTCTTGAAGTTTTAAATTCAATAGGACAAGTTGTTAAGTTTAATAACTATGGAATCTTGGATGGAGAACAAAATCTAACTGTTAACATGAATGATCTTCCTTCTGGTTATTACTTTGTAAGTATCAAAACTGGAAACAAACTATACAATTCTAGAATAACAGTAAATAACTAAATTGAATCAATAATAAAAGGGCGGGGTTACCCGCCTTTTTTGATTATTATAATTTATGGTTTAATATTTGCACTTACACTCTTAAAACAAAATGAAAAAATTATTATTTACAATCAACTTTCTAATTATTTCAACACTTTTAATTGGCCAATTACCAAGCGTTAACATAAAAGATATGGAAGGAAATTCAGTCAATTTTTCTAAAATATCAAATAACGGGAAACCAATGATAATAAGTTTTTGGGCTACTTGGTGTAAGCCTTGCAAAGCTGAGCTTAATACAATAGCTGAAGAATATGATGATTGGGTAGATGAAACGGGTGTAAAGTTAGTTGCAGTATCTATTGATGATGCACGTTCAAGCTCAAGAGTTGAGCCGTATGTAAATGCTCAAGGTTGGGAATATTTAGTACTAATGGATCCCAATAGTGATTTAAGGAGAGCTATGGGAGTTAATAATGTTCCTCACACTTTTCTAGTTAATGGTGCCGGTAAAATAGTTTGGGACCACAATAATTATTCTCCTGGCGATGAAGAAGAGCTTTATGAAAAGCTAATTCACTTATAAATGAGGAAAAGCCTACTTTTATTATTTCTTATAACTTTTTTTGGCTTTGGGTACAGTCAACTTCCTAGTTTACCCACAATAGTTTCTGGAAATATTCAAACCATTGGTCAATACTACCAGGAAGATACACTAATTAATGCTGCTCTTCCGGATCAACTATTGGGCTTTAATGGGTTTGCTAATATCAATGTACAACGAGGTAAATTTAGAACTGGGATTAGGTATGAAACATACCTCAACACCCTTGAAGGATATCCTACCACTTTTAATGGAACTGGTTTTGGATACCGATACTTAACTTGGGGTGATGAAGAAGTAGAGATAACTGTTGGGAATTTCTATGATCAACTAGGTAGTGGAATGATCTTAAGAGCCTATGAAGAAAGACAACTTGGAATTGATAATGCATTGGATGGTATTAGACTAAAATACAATCCCTATAAAGGCGTTTTTTTAAAAGGAATGATAGGGAAACAAAGACACCGTTTTGAAGATGGATTAGTAAATGGGAACGGGATTATAAGAGCTATAGATGGTGAGATAAATTTCAATGAACTATTTGATAGTTTAAAAACTTCAAAATTTAAAGCTACTCTTGGAGGAAGCTTTGTGAGTAAGTTTAATGAAGACAATAACACTCCTTTGTTTAACCTACCTAAAAACGTAGGTGCTACTTCATTAAGAGCAAACCTCAGATACCAAAAAGTTAGATTTAACGCAGAGTATGTCCATAAAATTAATGACCCATATCCTGATAATTTAGATGAAAGGTTCAATTATATCTACAAAAATGGAGAAGGATTACTTTTTAATTTAGGCTATTCTACTAAAGGGTTTGCTATTGATTTATCTGCTAAACATATGGATAATATGCTATGGAGATCAACTAATGTTAGTGTTGGACCTACTGATTTACTTATTGGATTTTTACCTGCACTTACTAAGCAACACACTTATAATTTAGCTGCAACACTATACCCTTATGCCACCAATTTGAGGGGTGAAGTTTCTTATCAAGCTGATTTATTATATAAAATCCCAAAAAAGACCCTTTTGGGCGGGAAATATGGAACTTCTATAGCGCTTAATTTTGCTACATCTTATGTTCCTAAAAGAGAATTTGTTAATGATTTAGGATCTTCAAGACAAAGTTATACCACTTCGATTTTTGCCATGTCAGACAGCATTTTATACCAAGATATTAATATTGAAATTAAACGAAAAATCAATAAAAACTGGAAATTTAATGTGAACTACTTTAACTTTATTTTCGAAGATCGAGCAGTTCTAGTAGCCCAGCATCACGAATTGATTCATGCTCAAATTGCTGTATTAGATTTAACCTACAGGATCAATAGGAAACACTCACTAAGATGGGAGTTTCAAGGACTTTGGACTAAACCTACTGATGAATTAATGACTACAAGTGAAGGTGATGTAGTATATAGAAAAGAAGATCAAGGAGATTGGGCATTTGCTCAAGTTGAGTACACTTTTAGCCCTCATTGGTATGTAGCTATATTAGATCAATACAACTATGGAAATTCAGAACCTAAAAAACGTATTCATTATGGTCTAATTTCTGCAGGATATATAAATGGTTCTCATCGGTTTTCCATACAATATGGTAAACAAAGAGCTGGCGTTTTTTGTGTAGGAGGTGTTTGCAGAGCAGTTCCTGCCTCTAATGGATTAACTTTTAGTTTTACCTCAAGCTTTTGATATGAAAAAAGAATTCATTTTATTGTTCTTTATATGTTCTTTATTTTCTTGTGACAAGATAGATAATCCATTACCAACTGTTTATGGTGATTTCAATTGGGACCTTTACCCAAACGACCCATCAACATATCCTTATAATTTAGCAGACCCTAGTTCAAATTGGAATTCCAATACAAATCCAAAAGGAGTTCTTTTGGAGGACTACACAGGCCACAAATGCACCAATTGCCCCGCTGCAGCTGTCATTGCTAAACAGCTCGAAGATGATACCTCTCTTAATGTAATTGTTGCGTCAATTCATGCAAGTACAGATGGATCTTTTCAATCAACTGATCCTGTAGAATTTACAGAAGACTATAAAACTGATGCAGGTGATGCTTATGTGCAAGAAATGACTGGATTTATAGGAAATCCAATGGGAACTATAAATCGAAATGATGGTGGGTACTCTAATACAGTTTGGTATTTTTCAAGCAATTGGTCAACTGGTGTTAATGACGAGATATCTTCATCTAACCTAGAAGCTAATCTTCAACTTCAATACAATTACTACCCTTCTACAAATGGACTATTTATACATACTGAAACCTCTTTTTTAAATAACCTTTCTGGAGATTATCATTTAATTATTTACTTGATAAGAGACGAAGTTGTTTCTCCACAAAAAATGAGTGATGGGTCAATTGATCACCACTATCATCATCACGCTATTTTATCAGACAATATTAATGGTACTTGGGGCACATTAATTAATGATTCTGCCTTGGTAAGTGGAGATGTTTTTTACCATGATTTCTCCTATGAATTACCAAATTCATCTGTTGATTCCACATACAACATTGATAATCTTTCGTTAATTACTTATGTATGTGATAGAAGTTCGTTTAAGGTTTTACAAGCCATAAGAACTGAACTCAGCAATTAACTCAACCCACGCATAATACCTTTAGTTGAATTTCTTATAAAATCCAACACCACTTCTTTCTCATCAGACTTTGGCAATTCTAAATCTGCTACATTAAGCGCTGTAGTCATATTACTATTTTGAACATAAATAACCCTGTAAATATCCTCAACATTAATAATTTGCTGGTCATTAAACCCTCTTCTTCTTAACCCAATGGTATTTACACCTACGTAAGACAGAGGCTCACGAGCAGCTTTTACATAAGGCGGAACATTTTTCCTAACCAAAGACCCTCCTGCAATGAAGGCGTGTTGCCCTATGTGTACAAATTGTTGCACAGCTGCAGTTCCTTCAATTATAACCCAATCATCGATACTTACATGACCTGCTAATTGAACCAGGTTGGCTATTATAACATTGTTCCCAATTTGACAATCATGAGCTACATGAACATAAGACATTAGAAGGCAGTTATTACCAATTTTGGTCACTTTTTTATCTATTGTTCCTTTATGAATAGTTACATATTCTCTAATAGTAGTGTTATCACCAATTATAGTTTGAGTGTATTCACCATTGTATTTTAGATCCTGAGATTCTGCAGATATTATAGCACCAGGGAATATTTTACATCCCGAACCAATTCTTGCTCCATCCATTATGACAACATTTGAGCCTATCCAAGTGTTATCGCCAATTTCAACGTCACCATAAATCGTTGTAAAAGGTTCAATGGTTACATTTTTCCCAATTTTAGCTTTTGGGGAAATATTTGTGAGTGGATAATTAGTCATTGTAATCTAAAGCTATTTTTCTTCTCTATCTTTAACAACTTGAGCAAGCATATCTGCTTCTATACAAACTTGACCATTTACATAACCTTTTCCGCCCATATGTACCAACCCTCTTCTAATTGGTGAAATAAGTTTTAGATCAAAGACAATAGTGTCTCCAGGTATTACTTTTCTTTTAAATTTTACATTATCAATCTTCATGAAATAAGTAGAATAAAGATGTGGATCTTCTACTTTACTCAATGAAAACACACCACCTGTTTGGGCCATTGCTTCAATCTGTAAAACACCGGGCATCACAGGGTTCCCTGGGAAATGACCAACAAAGTATGGTTCATTTTTAGTTACATTTTTTACACCGATAATACCATCATCAGTAATTTCCATTATTTTATCTATTAATAAAAATGGATATCTGTGTGGCAACATATTTTCAATATCATTAATATCGTATAGTGGTTCTTTAGTTAAATCATACATAGGCTTTGATTTTTCTTGTTCTTTCATGGCTTTATTTAAAATAATTGCAAATGAAGTGTTTAATTTATGACCAGGTTTTTTTGCAATAATATGTCCCTTAAGGGGCTTTCCAAGCAAAGCAAGATCTCCAATTAAATCTAACAATTTATGCCTGGCTGGTTCATTTAAATATTTTAATTCACAGTTGTTTAGTGTATTTCCTTTAATATCTATTTCTAATTCTTGTTTATCTAAAAGCTTTGCTAAGTTCTTCAATCCAGCAGTGTCAATTTTTTTATCTACCATGACGATAGCATTATCAATATCTCCGCCTTTTATTAAACCAGCTTTAGCAAGTTGTTCTAATTCACTTAGTAGAACAAAAGTCTTACAATCAGCTATTTCTTTTCCGTAATCTTTAAGGTCTCTAAGTTCAGCATATTGAGTTCCAAGTACTTCATTATCATAATCTAAGACTACAGAAAGCTTAAAATCTTCTGATGGTATATATAATATTTCTGCTCCATTTTTTTCATCTTTATGTGCAATGGACGAGTTTAGTGAAACATAAGATTTTGTCTCTTCTTGCTCAACAATTCCTATTTTATTTATAGAAGATACATATTCCTTAGCACTTCCATCAAGTATGGGCAACTCTTCGCTATTAAGTTTTACCAATAAATTATCTATTCCTAGTGCATAACAAGCTGAAAGCAGGTGTTCAACCGTGACCACTTTATTTCCATTTTTCTCAATGGTAGTACTTCGTTGAGTTTCGGAAACGTAATCTACTTTGGCAGGAATTATAGGAGCGTTATCTAAATCTTCTCTTAAAAATTGAATACCATGATTAACTTCTGCGGGTTCAATAGTCATGTTTACTGATTTACCAGTATGCAATCCAAAACCATTGAATTTAATAGGAGATGATATGGTTTTTTGTTTTGACAAAATCAAGAGTTTATTGCTTTTTCTAATGCTATTATTTGCTTCCTTAGTTTTGGTAAATTTTTGAACAAAACATAGCTTCTAGTATAATCTCCTATATCATAAGCTGGAGAACCTTGAACTATTTTTTCTGATTGTTTTATACTTTTTGCTATACCACTTTGAGCTGCAATTTTAGTCCCATCAGCAATGGTAATGTGTCCAACTATTCCTACTTGACCTCCAATCATAACGTCTTTTCCAATTTTAGTTGAACCTGCAATTCCTGTTTGAGCTGCAATTACCGTGTTTTCACCAACCTCAACATTATGGGCAATTTGAACCAAATTATCCAGTTTTACCCCTTTACCAATGACAGTAGAACCTAATGTAGCTCTATCTATAGTCGTATTTGAGCCTATTTCCACAAAGTCCTGAATAACTACATTTCCTACTTGAGGAACTTTCTTGTATTCATTTGCATTATTAGGAGCAAATCCAAAGCCATCAGAACCCACCACCACACCAGCATGTAAAATACATTGCTTACCAATATTGCAATTATGATAAACTTTTACTCCAGAAAATAAAATAGTATCTTTTTCTATAGTTGTATTTTCACCAATATAGGTGTTTGGATATAATTTTACCCCATCTGCAACAATTGCATTTTTACCTATATAACAAAAAGCACCGATGTAAACATTTTTTCCAATTTTAGCAGATGGATCAATAAATGATGGTTCTTCTATACCCTCCTTTTCCTGATTAATGGAATTATACAAAGAAAGAAGATGAGCTAATTTTTCATAGGCGTTATCTACCCTAATAAGGGTTAAAGTTGATGAGAGTGGTTGAGAAGGTGAAAAATCTTGATTAACCAAAACAATACTTGCCTTGGTTGTATAAATATATTCTTCGTATTTTGGATTAGCTAAAAAGGATAAAGTACCAGATTTTCCTTGGTCAATTTTAGAAAAATCATTGATTAAAACAGTCTCATCCCCTTCAATTTCACCACTAACTAGTTTTGCGATATCTTTTGCGCTAAATTCCATTTGGATGACAAAATTAGCAATATTGAGTTACATTCATCAAAACCCTAAAAATATGGTGCAAATAAATAATATTTCGTGACTGGTTTTGCCAATGCCCTTATGTTTAAATTATCAGATGCCTCGGTAATATCTCGAATAGTTCCATCTTTAAATTTAACTTTTATCGTATCCTTTCTTGGATCATAAGCATTATTTATCATATACTCTTGAAAAACAAAATAATTTACCTCATGACTATCTATTTTAAGGGCTTTTTGGTGTTTTTCTTTTAATGCGCTTATTTCTTTGTCTGAAAAAGGAGCATCTGAAATTTTGACTTTTAATAATTTTCGATTCACCAACATGGTAGACAGTTTCTTGAGTACTTCATCATCTGATGAAGACCAAACTTTAACACATGTCATAATATCATTATCATCAAGAGATGAAAATGCAGTTAAACAATCATCATTTTTAAGCTCATTAACCGATATTTTGTTTTTTAAAAAAAGAAGTATATGAGGAGTTGTAAATAACTTTTCTCCAGATAAAATAATTTCTCTAGCTCTATCAATAATTTTAGCCAGCAAAAACTCAGCGCTTAAGACTGTCTTGTGTAAATAAACTTGCCAGTACATCAATCTTCTAGCAACGATGAATTTCTCTATAGAATAAATTCCTTTTTCTTTTATTAAAATTTCATCATTGTCTATATCAAACATTTTAATTATTCGCTGATTGCTAACTACACCTTCTGAGACACCAGTAAAGAAGCTATCTCTCTTAAGGTAATCTAATCTATCCATATCTAGTTGAGATGAAACCAATTGATGTAAAAAACCTTTGCTATACTCATCTTTAAATATCTGTATAGCTACATCTAATGCTCCATTAAAATGTGCATTTAACTTATGCATAAATATTTCAGAAACGGTCTCATGATCTATTTCATGAAGAAAGGAATGCTCTAAAGCATGAGAGTATGGACCATGTCCAATGTCATGAAGTAAAATAGCCATTAAAACTCCGTACTCTTCTTCCTCAGTAATTGAAATACCCATTTCTTTGATTGTTGAAATGGCTTGTTTCATGAGATAAGTCGCGCCAACTGCATGATGAAATCTAGTGTGGTGTGCCCCTGGATAAACTAAATATGTTAATCCAAGTTGCTTTATTCTAGATAAACGCTGAAAAAAAGGATGATCAATTAAATCCAATAAAATTCCTTTGTTCAGCGTAATAAATCCATATACAGGATCGTTTAGAATTTTACTTACTTGATTTTTATTCATGATAAATCATTAAGTTAGGCAAATCTAAACTAAATAAAACGTTAAATGGCAAGAATTTTATGGGCAGATGATGAAATAGATAGTTTAAAACCGCATTTGTTGTTTTTAACCAATAAAGGTCATGAGGTAACTCCTGTTAACTCAGGTAACGAAGCCATTGAGTATTTCTCTAAAGAGAACTTTGATCTAGTTTTTTTAGATGAAAACATGCCTGGAATAAGCGGATTAACAGCTTTAGAAGAGATAAAGAAAATAAGTCTTAATACGCCTGTAATAATGATTACCAAGAGTGAAGAGGAAATGATCATGGAAGAAGCCATTGGGAAACAAATTTCAGATTACCTAATTAAACCAGTCAATCCACATCAAATTTTGATGGCCATCAAAAAAATACTAGATGGGAAAAGACTTGTTAGTGAAACAAACTCCACATCTTACAGACAAGAGTTTAATAAAATTAGCCAAGACCTAAATTTGGTCAAAGACCTAAAGGGTTGGAAAGACATATTTAAGCAACTTACTTTTTGGGAATTACAATTAGAAACCTCTGACCAAAATATGGTTGAAGTATTTAATATGCAAAAAGAAGAAGCAAACCAGCTCTTTACAAGGTTCATTGATAAAAATTACCAAGATATTATTTCCTCCAATGAAATTTTGAGTCATAATCTGCTAAAATCTAATTTATTTCCTGAATTAAATCAACAGTCTTATTACCTTATAGTTATAGATAACTTAAGGTATGATCAGTGGCTTATAATAAAACCTATTTTAGAAGAATATTTCAATATTGAAAAAGAAGAAACTTATACTAGTATTATTCCAACTACAACTCAATATGCAAGAAATGCTCTTTTTTCAGGATTAAGCCCATTAGAAATCAACCGTAGATATCCTGATAAATGGGTTTCAGAGGAAGAAAATGAAGGAAAGAACTTACACGAAGAATTCTTTTTGAATGAAAATTTAAGGCGCCACCAATTAAATATAAAATCTTCCTATCATAAAATTACAAATCTGAATGCCGGGAAAAAATTGGTTCAGCAAATTGATAATTTAAACCATAATCAACTCAATACCATTGTGTATAATTTTGTTGACACCCTGTCACATGCAAGAACTGACATGGAAGTGATAAAAGAACTGGCTGAGGATGAATCAGCTTATAGGTCAATTACTAGAAGTTGGTTTAAACATTCCCCTTTATTTGATGTTTTAAAAAAAATTAGCACTACTTCTTCTAAAGTTTTTCTCACAACAGATCATGGAACTATTAGAGTAAAAACACCAACAAAAGTTATTGGCCCAAAAAGTACAAACACAAATATGAGATATAAGGTTAGTAAGAATCTAACCTACCAATCTAAAGATGTAATTGAAGCCCAAAATCCTGAAAAAATCATGTTACCTAAAACACATCTAAGTAGTTCATTTATTTTTGCTAGAGAAGACAAATACTTTGTTTATCCAAATAATTACAATCACTTTGCAAAATTATATAATGACACTTTTCAGCATGGAGGCATTTCAATGGAGGAAATGCTGATTCCATATGTTCAGCTCAATGGGAAATGATTATTTATCTTGAAATTTCTTTACCAAATCGAGATATAGATATATAGCTTCTATGTCATGATCTGAACAATCCGAACAATGTTTATAAACTACATTTTTTATACTGATTAAAGTAATTTCATCCGTTAAAACATGTTTGTTCACGTATGCTGAAAGCTTAGATAATAAACAATCACTTATCTCAAATGTAGTTTTATCAAGAAAGGCCAAATATTCTGCTGGATTATGAAGAAAATACTCAAATAAAGCAGCTTGAAATTGAGGTTCTTGTTCATAAGTAAGTGAATTACAATAGATACACATTGTAGAAAAATAACACTCTTTCCATAGGCCTGTTTTGTTATTTAAATGAGCCATAATATCATTCAAATAGACAGGTAATAAACTGGTATTTAAGTTATAACAGGTCTCCATTACATGTCTATCTAAACTCATAGGAGAATTTAAAACAGATTCAATGTCTATTTCATTTATTTCAGGGATTTTTTTTGAATTTGATGTACCACACCCAATAAGAAAAAATAAAATTATTGAGATTAAAAATCTGCTCATTTTATAACGCTCAAATTTAAATACAACTTAACAAGTACACCAAAAGCTAAAAGTGCAAAAACCAAATGCAATGATTGTAATAAATGTGGTATATCAAAATCGGCTAATAATTTGCCTATGGTGCCCTCCATTAATATTATGACAAGAAAGAGATATATGGATTTTAAATGTAATTTTTTTAGATAATTATATAGTCCTAAAAATAGAGCAAACGCTACCAACAAAATAGCATAGGTTCGGTGAAATAAAAAAATACTATAATCTTGAAATAATAAATCTTCTCTTGAATGAGCTACCAACCAATGATCAACAATTTGCCTTACTTGGGTTCCTAGCACTATTTGAACTAAGTAAAATACAATCCCAATACCACTCGCCCACTTCAATAGAGCCGATGATTTAAAACTTGTATTTTGATATATGGATATTATTTTGAGTTGCCATGCAATCATTAATGCAGCAATGACCATATGAACTGTTAAAACCCATGGAACTATATTGGTAGCCACTACCATAGCTCCCCACCAAGCTTGAAAAGCTGTTAGAACTACAAGTAGAAAAGAGAAAATAATTTTTTTTCTTTTTTGATCTTTACTTTTCCAAGACAATAAAAAACCGATAAAAATAAACACCCCTGCCAAAGCGCCTATTAATCTGTTGACATATTCAAACCATGTATTAAGCGTATTGAATTCCTGCTCAATTAATAATGATTTATCAGCCAAAAGAGCATCTGCTTTATCGTTCATCCCAAAAGTTTTTAAAAACTGAGCAAACCGATTAATTTTTTTTGCTCTTAATGATGAATAATATTCCTGGTAATTTTCAGGTAATTGTTCAGCAGAAGTTGGAGGAATATATTGATCAAAACACTTGGGCCAATCTGGACACCCCATTCCCGAGCCTGTCATTCTAACAACAGAACCAGCAACCACCACCAAGTAAATAAATATTAACGTGACCCAATGAAATTTTACCATAAGTGAAATCTTAGTTTATTTTTGGTTCAAAAAGGTAATATTTCTTTTTAAACCCTTGTATTTTGTTCGCTTAACAGCTGCTTTTTTAAATAAATTTTGAAACACATCTTCAGTTAAATCCTCCCACTCATTTTTAGTTAGTTTCAGAAGATCTGGATGAGGCTCAAACATTGGTTCATTATGTGGCGTTGAAAACCTATTCCAAGGACATACTTCCTGACATATATCACAGCCAAACATCCAATTATCCATTTTACCCTCAAATTCTTTAGGAAGTAATTCATCTTTTAATTCAATAGTTAGGTATGAAATACATTTTGATCCATCAACAACATATGGTTTTACAATAGCATTAGTAGGACAAGCATCAATACATTTAGTACAAGTCCCGCAATAATCTTTAATAGGAATATCGCTGCTCAATTCCAAGTCAACAATAAGCTCAGCAATGAAAAAATAAGACCCTTTTTCTTTATTAATTAAGTTGCTATGCTTACCAATCCAACCTAAGCCACTTTTTTCTGCCCAAACCTTATCCATCACTGGAGCTGAATCAACAAAACCTCTGCAATTAATTTCACCAAAATTGGTGGTAATAAAATTTTGTAGCTCTAAAAGTTTTTTCTTTAATACAAAATGATAGTCCTTACCATATGCATATTGTGATATTTTTGGAGCATCTTCATCTTGCTGTTTTAAAGGGTTATGATAATTAAACAATAAACTAATTACCGACTTTGCTCCATCTACTAATTTTCCAGGATCTGTTCTTTTATCAAAATAGTTTTCCATGTACTGCATTTTTCCATGAAAATTATTAGAGAGCCAAACTTCCAATCGTTTTGCCTCTTTTTCTAAAAACATGGATTTTGAAATGCCCACATGAGAAAAACCAAGTTCAAATGCTTTTTGTTTTATTAGCTTGGTTTTATAACTAATGTCCATTAAAAAATTTCTTGTTGACCTCCAGGTCCCTTAGTTCTATTAAGGTGTGTATATGATAAATCTGTTGCTATTCTCCCCCTTGCTGTTCGAACCAAGTAACCTTGTTGAACTAAAAAAGGTTCATACACTTCTTCTATAGTTCCTGACTCTTCACCGACTACTGTAGCTATTGTGTTAATTCCAACTGGTCCTCCTTTATATTTATCTATAATGGCTAACAAAATTTTATGATCCATCTCATCTAAGCCATGTTGATCTACCTGCAGTGCATTTAATGCCACTTGAGTAATATCGTTAGTAATAACTCCATCACCTTTTACTTGTGCATAATCTCTAACTCTTCTTAATAATGCATTTGCAATCCTAGGTGTTCCTCTACTTCTGCTTGCAATTTGAACAGATGCGTCCTTTTTTAAAGAGATTTCCAGAATATCTGAAGATCTTTTCACGATACCATCTAATATAGCATGATTATAATAATGCAATCTACAATTGATACCGAATCTTGCTCTTAATGGAGCTGTTAATAGTCCACTTCTTGTTGTAGCACCAATTAATGTAAATGGGTTTAAATCTATTTGGACAGTTCTAGCATTTGGACCTGTATCTAATACAATATCAATTTTATAGTCCTCCATTGCAGAATACAAATATTCCTCTATTACAGGGCTTAACCGATGTATTTCATCAATAAATAGTACATCTCCAGACTCTAAATTTGTTAATAATCCTGCTAAGTCGCCAGGTTTATCCAATACAGGGCCAGAAGTGATCTTTATTCCTACACCCATCTCATTGGCAATAATTTGTGCTAATGTTGTTTTACCTAATCCTGGGGGGCCGTGAAGAAGTACATGATCAAGCGATTCTTCTCTCATTTTGGCAGCAGAAACAAAAATTCTAAGATTTTCTACCACTTGGTCTTGACCAGCAAAATCATCGAATATTTTTGGCCTCAATGCTATTTCATAGGCTTTATCAGATTGATTTTCCTGTTCAGATCTAAAATCGTACTCTTCTATCATAATGTAAATATACTTATGAATTATTTAGTTCCATGAACTGCTTATATATTTCTGAAAACTTTAAACTAAATCGAAAAATAAATGTTTGCGTAGTTAACGCATTAGGGTAAACTTCTTCCTTGTGACCTGAAATTCTAAAGCCTGTGCCTAAACCTAAATTTACATACTTAAATCCATGATATTCCATAATCAGAGAGGGTTCATAAAACGAATAATAACCCCTATTATTTTCAGTGTCATCAGATGAAACAAAGCCAAAGCCGAAATCCAACGGAAGTTCAATAGTCCAGTTTTTATTGTATTCAAAAACATACGCTCCAAATAATGAAATAGCATTAATTTTTAGCGTTAGCGTATCATTTTGATTAGAAAATTCATGCCCCTTTTTTAACCACGCATATCCAACACCTATTCTTATATTTTTTTCAAATTCTAAATAGGGTTTAATCTCTTGAATTCTTGACCAATAATTCTGAATAACAAAATTTTTAGTTTCCATTTTCAGCCCAATAGTTGGTTTGCTATCAAACTTATATTTTAATGAATCAAGTTGACTATAGCTACTGTTAATAGCAAATAGAGAAAATAAAAAAGCCCAATATAGATATAGAGGGCTTTTGAAAATATTTATGTTAATGGATTTAATGTTCTTCTTCATTATCATCCAGTGGTACTGTTTGTGGAACAAAATCTTGTTCTTTACCTGGCTTACTATAATCATAAGGCCACCTGTGAACAGTTGGGATTTCACCAATCCAGTTTCCGTGAACATGTTCTATTGGTGTTGTCCACTCTAAAGTATTGGCATTCCATGGATTTAAAGAAGCTTTTGGTCCTCTAAAAATGCTGTAGAAGAAGTTAAAGAAAAAGATAACTTGGGCTAAAACACCTATAGTGGCAAAGATAGAAATCATGATATTGAGATCTAAAAAATGATCAAACATAGGGAAGTTCGTATTTTCATAGTACCTTCTAGGTAAGCCACCTTCACCCAAAAAGTGCATAGGTAAGAATACGCCATATCCAGTAACAATAGTTATCCAGAAATGAACCATTCCCATTCGTTTGTTCATTGATTTTCCATACATCTTAGGAAACCAATGGTATATACCAGCAAACATTCCAAGAATAGCTGTCATACCCATTACTATATGGAAGTGGCCTACAACAAAATAAGTATCATGCTGAGAAATATCCAATGCTGAATCTGCCAATATAATACCTGTAACACCACCAGAAATAAATGTAGATACAGAACCAATACAGAAAAGCATAGCAGGTGTCAACATAACATTCCCTTTCCAAATGGTAGTTATGTAATTGAAGGCTTTAACTGCAGATGGAATAGCAATTAATAATGTTGTAAAAGTAAATACCCCTCCTAAAAATGGATTCATTCCCGTTAGGAACATATGGTGTCCCCATACAATGAACGACAAGAAACCAATAGCTAACATTGATCCAATCATTGCCCTATAACCAAAAATTGGTTTTCTTGAACAGGTTGAAATAATTTCAGATGTCATACCTAATGCAGGTAGAAGAATAATATATACTTCTGGGTGACCAAGGAACCAAAATAAATGTTCGTACAAAATTGGACTTCCACCAGTTGCATCTAATGCGCCAGATGAAGTTACAATATCACTCATGTAAAAACTTGTTCCAAACCCTCTATCCATTAGTAAAAGTACAGCAGCTGATAATAATACTGGGAAGGATAATACGCCTAAAATTGCTGTTATGAAAAAAGCCCAAATTGTTAATGGTAATCTTGTCATACTCATCCCTTTAGTTCTTAAATTAAGAATAGTTACGATGTAATTAATCCCACCTAAAAGAGAAGAAGCAATAAACACAGTCATTGATAACAACCAAAGTGTCATCCCCAAACCAGAACCTGGTTGAAATTCCTCAAGTACACTAAGGGGAGGGTAAACTGTCCATCCTGCCATAGCTGGTCCTGTTTCTATAAACAATGATGCCGCCATCAAAACACTAGAAATAAAAAACAACCAATAGGCAATCATATTTAATAAACCAGATGCCATGTCTCTAGCACCTACTTGAAGAGGAATGAGTAAATTAGAAAATGTACCTGATAATCCTCCAGTAAGTACAAAGAATACCATAATTGTTCCATGTAGGGTAACTAAACCAAGATACCAGTTGGAATCCAGCATACCATCAGGAGCTGCGTCAGAACCCAATATAGATTCAAGAATAGAGAATTGAGTATCAGGCCAACCCAGCTTCATTCTAAAAAGAGCAGATAGGGTAATGCCTATAGCACCCATGAAAATAGCGGTAAGTAAATATTGCTTACCAATCATTTTGTGGTCTTGACTAAAAATATATTTAGTTATAAAACTTTCTTTGTGGTGATGATGATCGTGTGCCATATCAATTATTTTTTACAAATTTAAGAATCAAAGAGACGCTTGTTCTTTTGTCTCACTCCAATTAACCTCTTGGCCTGAAAAAGTTAAACGCTTTTTATCTCCATTATTTTCAATCCAATTTTCAAATTCCTCTTGAGTTTCAACGACTACCTTTATCTGCATGTTTGAGTGCCCTGCTCCACATATCTTATTACATAGCAGCACATAGTCAAATAAAACCTTTTCTTCCTCTTCACCAATCCTTCTTTTTCGCTCATTGTGGATTTCGTTTATGTTTTTATAATGCTCTTGAACTTCAGGCATATTTCTCATTTCTTCAGTCGTAATAGTTGGTGTTAGCTTAAAACTAGTTTCCATTCCTGGCACTGAATTAATTTGAGCCCTGAAGTGAGGTAGCCAAGGACAGTGAATAACATCTTTTGACCTAAAAATAAACGTGTATGGCTGACCTTTAACTAAATGTAGTTCCTGAACAACAATATCATCATCACTAGATGCATAAGCTGTTTTGTTGGCTTCTCTTTTATCAATTGCAGCTTCAATTCTATATTTTCTTCTCTTCAATCTTTCTAATTCATCTAACTTTTTGTCTGCTTTCGATTTAGGCATTAAAAGATCTCCATTAGAATTTCTATTCTCTTTAAGTTCACTATCAATTCCAGAAACTTTTGTGTCAATTTCATTATATGTGTCTTGAATAGATTGATCCGTAATTACTCCCAACGGATTAGTGGAAGAAACCAATTTATAATTTGCTTCCCCCAATTCATTATCTGCACCAGCATAACGAACTAACCAACCAAATTGATAAGCATACACCTCAATAACTTGACCTTCCTCTTTATTATACATTATACCATTCCATGTACGAATACCAAAGACAATGATAATAGCTAATGCAATTGCTGGAAGGACGGTCCATATAAGCTCAAGCTTATTATTGTGAGGGTAGTAAAGCGCTTTTCTCTCTTCTCTATGATAGTATTTCCAAGAAAAAATAAATAATAGACTATTTGTTATGAAAAATACTGGAAGAATAATATACCAGTTAATCATCAATAAATCGTCTAATTCCTGACCATGCTCAGATGCTGCTTTGTACAAGCCAGCATTTGCTCCATATTTTGCAATTAACCATATTATAAAACCAAAAAATACAACCATGAATACTAGCATGAGATTAGCCATCAACATGTTTTCCCCTCTAGTCATTTTTTCTTGAGATTTAGCACCTCTTACCTTTGCTGCTAAATCATAAATTTTCATTAACTGCACTAATGCAATGAAGAATAGTGCTACTGCAATGATTATAATGAATTTACCTTCCATAACTAATTAATATTAAAATTCATGGTGTTTACTCTCCTCTAAATAGGGATGATTTTTTTGTAATAATGGGGCCTTAGATATTGCTCTTAGAACAGTGTATACAAATGTCCCTAAGAACATCATAAACATGCCTAATTCCAATAATCCTAATTCCCACTGATCGAATAATGTTCCTGGCATAACCATATTGAATACGTCAAACCAATGACCTACAAAAATCATCAAGCCAATTACAATCAAATAACCAGCTGACCTTTTTGTATCTCTTGACATGAAGAACACCATTGGAAAGAAGAAATTCACAATGAATGTTCCAAAGAATAAAATTTTATAATTTTCTATTCTCTCTGTAAAATATATAACCTCTTCTGGTATGTTTGAATACCATATCAACATAAATTGAGAGAACCATAAATAACTCCATAAAAAGCTTAACGCAAACATCCATTTACCAACATCATGTATATGACTTTCATTTACATAGGGTAAATAACCTCTCTTTCTTAGGTATAATGTTACCATCATTACCATTATCATTCCACTCAACCAAATGCCAGAGAAGACATACCATCCGAATAAAGTACTAAACCAGTGTGTATCAATAGACATAATAAAATCCCAAGCCATTGTTGAAGAAAAAACTGCAAAGAATACTAAAAACAAGGCTCCTCTTCTGTACATTTTAAAGTGGCTTTCTGTTCCTCCTTCTCTATCTTCTTGGCGTGATTTCTTTTTAAACCATCTTAAGAAAAGATAAAATGTAGCAAAATAAGCTAGTGCCCTAATCCAGAAGAATGGCAGATTGAGATAGGCTTTTTTACCAAAAATAATAGGGTCAAAATGAGCAGAATTAGGATCAGTATATTCTGGATCCATCCAAGGGTAGATGTGATGGCCTCCAAATGATCCAACAATTAAAACAACTAGCAATACCGCTATTCCTATAGGCATAGCAGACATGATTCCTTCGAATATTCTCAATAATACTACACCCCAACCAGATTCAGTAGCATAATGAAGTGCTAAGTAAAATAAAGCCCCCAATGATATACCGAAGAAGAAAAATCCATTGACCAATAAGTTTGACCAAAATCTTCTGTTTCCTTTATCTGCAAATGAAATCTCTCCACTTTCTACCATAGAAACCAATTGATCTGCTCCACTTTCATGATGACCACCATGGTTTTCTGCAGTTTCCTCGTGGTCTAAATGAACGTCCCAAACAAAAGTTGGACCGTGGTGTGCTGCATGATCAGCATGTTCAGATCCCGTACTTGCATGTAAAGTTTCATGTTCTGACTCTGACTCCTCCGATGCATGATGATTTTCAGTATGATTATCATGATGAGCGTGAGCATCGTGAAAATCTACTTTATATCCATGCATTTTTTGTTTGATCTTTTCTTTAAGTTGGTCTTGAAGATCAGTACCAGCCTTACCATTATACTTTATAGAAACAGCGTGGTCGTTTATTTTTTCAGCATAAACGAAATCCTTTTGACTAAAGAACCCTATCACAAGTAAGACTAATCCTACTAAAGCGAGGCCGAGGGTAACTTTTTTAGCTCTATCTGAAATTGTATATTCCATTTTTCTCTTCTTTAATTATTCTATAGTAGCGTTATCAGCTGTTAATTCTTCCATGTTTAAATCCCCATCAAATTGCATTGTTCTTACATACATGGCAACTTTCCATCTTTCATCCTTATTTAATTGAGAGGAATGTGGTCCCATTGCATTTTTTCCATGAGTTATTGTATGAAATACTGAACCAGGAGTTCTATCTTGAAGAGTGTTATATGCAGGTGGAGCTGCTGGATATCCACCAACTGTAATAACTTTCCCATCTCCATTTCCTTTGTCTCCATGACAATGAGCACAAAATAGACCATACAACCTTTTACCTTCAGCTATATTAGCTTTTGCTATATCATCATTATTGTAATAATGAGTAGGCAATACTACTTCTTGTCCTGCTCTAATTCTTTCATCTTCACCTGCAGCATAGTTAAACGGCATGTTTAGACTAGCTGTATTTTTATTCTCACTGTAAGGGATAGATCCTTCAGCAGGAATTCTTGCAGATATTGTTTGCTTTAATGAATCGTTTACATTATCAGCAACAAGACCATAATCTACATATGCTTCAATAGCTTGTGATCTTGTCATATCATCCGAATATTCATATCCAGGAGAATCAGGATGCTTAACGCAAGACTGAAAAAACATTGCTGTTACAAGAATTAGCAATAAGGTATACTGGCTTTTTAAAATTCTATTGCTCATGTTAATATTTTTTTTCTTCTATTTCAATAAATCCTGTGCTCTTAATTAAGTCTGATAATTTTTTATCCTCAATATGAGCATTTTCAGAAGATTTAATTTCAATAATAAATTTGTCATCCGTTGTTCTTGGATCTGGATTTCTTGCAGGCATTCCAGGTAAAGTTTTATTTCTTAGTAAATAAGTAATGGCCATGCCGTGAGCAGCACAAAGAACTGTAAATTCAAAAAAGATAGGAACGAATGATAACATGTTCTCGTGTAGACTAAAGTTTGGTTTTCCTCCAATATTCATTGGCCAATCAATAATCATCATATAACGAATTCCAATAATAGCCAACATGGTTCCAGTAAGCCCATAAAGGAATGCTGCAATACCTAATCTTGTTGGTTCAACTCCAATAATTGGATCAATACCATGTAATGGCATTGGTGAGTATACATCTGATACTTTTACTCCTTCTTTGACAAGATGCTTAGCTCCATTCATGAGCGTATCATCATCATCATACATTGCGTATATTACTTTATCTGCCATAATTCAAATTAATGTTCTGCATGTTTATCCCAATATCCTTTTCCATGACCATAACCCTCTTTGTAATTTTTACCAGAAGATTTTAAAATGGTCTTTAACTCCGCAATTGGCATCACGGGGAAATATCTAGAGAATAATAAATAAAATACAAAGAAAATACCTAAAGTTCCCATGAAAACACCGATATCAACCCATGTTGGATGGAAATATGACCAAGATGATGGAACATAATCACGATGCAATGATGTTACAATAATTACAAATCTTTCAAACCACATTCCAATATTTATGACTATAGACATAAAGAATGAAAACATTAAGCTGGTTCTTAACTTTTTAAACCAAAATAATTGTGGTGAAATTACATTACAGGTCATCATGGCCCAATAAGACCACCAATAAGGACCAGTAGCTCTATTTAAGAAAGCATAAGATTCGTATTCAACACCTGAGTACCAAGAAACAAATAACTCTGTAATATAAGCAACACCTACTATTGAACCTGTTACAATAATTACAATGTTCATGTACTCAACGTGCTTGACATGTAAATATGCTTCCAATTTATATGCTTTTCTTAATATTAACATCAGGGTTTGTACCATTGCAAATCCTGAGAATACAGCACCAGAAACAAAATAAGGAGGAAAAATAGTAGTGTGCCATCCGGGAATAACTGAAGTAGCAAAGTCAAAAGATACGATAGAGTGAACTGAGAATACAAGTGGCGTAGCTAAACCAGCTAGTACTAGAGAAACAATTTCAAATCTATTCCAAGCTTTAGCATCTCCAGTCCATCCAAAACTCAATACCTTATATACTCTTTTTGCTAATGGCTTAGTAACCCGATCTCTAATTGTAGCAAAATCAGGAATTAAACCAATATACCAAAAGACTAAAGACACTGAAAAATAAGTTGATATGGCAAATACATCCCATAAAAGTGGAGAGTTAAAATTTACCCATAATGAACCAAACTGATTAGGTAATGGAAATACCCAATACCCTAACCATAACCTACCCATGTGGATTAAAGGAAATAATCCAGCCATCATTACAGCAAATATGGTCATAGCTTCTGCAGCCCTATTAATGGCAAATCTCCATTTTTGTCTAAAAAGTAAAAGCACTGCTGAAATTAATGTTCCGGCATGGCCAATACCAACCCACCATACGAAATTGGTGATATCCCATGCCCAACCAACTGTTTTATTCAATCCCCAAACTCCAACTCCAGTACCTAATAAGTAAACTATACACCCAACCCCCCAAAGAGCTATGACAACAGAAATCATAAAAAGCAAGTACCAAGTTTTTGGTGCCTTTCCTTCTATAGGCTTAACAATATCTTCTGTAATATCCTTGTACGATTTATCACCAAGGATCAGAGGTAATCTTATATCGGCTTCTTTATGCATAATGTTCTACTATTAATGAGACGCTGCATGAGTTTCTTCAGAAACTTCATTTGCAGCAATTTCATCATTGTTATTTCTAATTTTTAATTGATACCAAATATTCGGCTTAACTCCAACTTCTTCTAACGCTTGATACGCTCTGTCTGAACCAGAAACCTCTCTAATTTTTGAAGATTCATCATTCCAATCTCCAAAAGTGATACAATCATTTGGACATGCATCAGCACAAGCAGTGGTTACGTCACCATCAATTACCGGTCTAGCGTCTTTTTTAGCTGCTAACTTCCCTTCTTGTATTCTTTGGACACAGAAGCTACATTTTTCCATAACACCTCTTGATCTTACCACAACATCTGGATTTAAAACCATTCTCGCCATCATATCCTGATTTGGATTGACGTTTTTAAACTTCCTGTAATCTCTGTAATTGAACCAGTTAAACCTTCTTACCTTGTAAGGGCAGTTATTAGCACAATATCTTGTACCAATACATCTATTATAGGTCATCATATTTAACCCTTCATTACTATGCGTAGTAGCTGCTACAGGACATACTGTTTCGCATGGTGCGTGGTTACAATGTTGACATAACATGGGCATAAACACAACTGACGGGTTATCTTCTGGCACTTCTAATTTGCCATAATCAAAATCTCCTTCAGAACGTCTTGATTCCTCCCATTTTGATCTATTATCATCTTCAATAGAAGAAAAATATCTATCCATTCTCAACCAGTGCATATCACGAGATCTTCTAACTTCATCTTTTCCAACAACAGGAACATTATTTTCTGAATGGCAAGCAGTAATACAAACACCACATCCATTACAAGAAGATAAATCAATGGACATTCCCCAACGGTGACCAACTTGTTCAACTGGATGTTCATCCCATAGTGAATATTCAGTAGCGTTCACTTCAGAATGACCTCCTTCTGCATGGCTATGTAACTTAACTACTGGATTGTAGGCCTCTTGATTGTATTCATGATTTTCTTTCCAGAAGTCATAAGTAGTTTCCTTAACTATCGAAGTTCTACCCATTATCGTATGATGGGTTTGTGTGCAAGCCAATGAATACTTTTCAGTTGTAGCAGTAACTTCAACTGCACCTTGATAATTTAATAATCCGTTTGAGAAACTTGACAATTTAAATGCATTGCCTCCAACAGGTATCAATGCTCCATTTTCATCTTTTAAATGATTGCCAAACTCGTCACATTGAAAAGCAGCTTTACCTATATCTAAGTCACCAGCTCCTCTACCATAGCCCATAGCAATACCAATTGTACCATCTGCTTGTCCAGGAAGTGGAAAAACAGGTAGAGTCAATTCATTTTCACCTAACTTAACTGTAGCTACAAATGCTTTTTCTTCTTGACCAAGGTGAATACCATCCCAAGCAGCCTTAGGGTCTCCATCATTAATTCCAAATAACTTAAAACAATCTGATGGTGCCATTGTTATATAATTATCCCAAACAACTTTTGTAATGGCGCTAGGTAATTCTTGTAGCCATGGATTTGATGCATATTGCCCTAATCCTAGTTCATTTTGATATAAAGCAACTTCCCATTCTGATGAAGAAACTTTAACATTAGCATCTATCTCAAAATCCTGTAACTCAATAGAATTTATGGATGCAGTATTCGTAAATCCATTGTGCACTGTCCAATTCCAGAATTCATCAAATGTGATATAATCTGATTGATTACCAATATTATTGGCTGTCCAATTATCTTTAATGAAATTGTAAAAAACTTTACTTTCACTAACTCCTCTATCTGCCTTATTTGCCCAAACTAAGAATGATTCTTGAGCTTGTCTTGTATTATAAAGAGGTCTAATGATAGGTTGTTGTAAACTAACATGACCAGGTGTTGGTTCAAAATCACACCAAGATTCTAAATAATTATGGTCTGGACATACATATTGACAGCATGAAGCCGTTTCATCCATTACATCAGCAAAAGATACTTTTAGCATTTTACTATTAGACAACACTTCCCCTAATTTATCTCCATTAGGTAAAGAGTAAACTGGATTACAATTGTAGACAATTAAAGCATCTATTTTGTTGGCAGAAATATCATTGACTAACTGCTCAACCTCAGTGTCATTACCATTAAATAAATTTAAAGGTTGGGCGTGATTGATGGTTGATCCATAATTTCCAAGCTTGAAATTAATTTTATTAACCATGGCCTGAATATGCGCATCGTTTGATCCCGATACAACAAGAGAAGATCCCTTGTTTTCTTTTAAGGAATTAACAGCATTAGACAACTTAGTTAATACATCCTGAGAAAAGTCGTGTTTAGCACTGCCACCATCTAACATAGACAATATGGATGAAGCAAGAGCTGCTTCTTCCGAAGGTTTAATTCTTGCTCTATAATCTGCATTAGCACCAGTTAAAGAATAGTTAGATTCAAATTGAAAATGCATTGACATCCATCCATTTTCTGGTTTTCTAGATTTACTGTAATCTAAAGCAAACTTTGTAGGCATAAGCCATGAACTGATGAAGTCTGCATTTAAAGAAACAATGGTTTTTGCCTTTTCAAAATGATATGTTGGAATAAAAGCTTCACCAAAAGTTTTTTCATTAGCTTGTCTAATACCAAAATAAGATTGTGCATCATATTGTACATGCTTAATGTTAGACTGGTTATTACCCTCTTCATCAAGTTTAGAATGCGCATTAATAAACTCATTAATAGCAGCATTTGTTGAAGGGGAGATAATGGTGTTCGTAAGAATTCTAATTGAACCATTATTATCAACTATACTTGATAGCTTATTTTTAATTTCAGTATCTATAGATACCCAGCTTGCATCTTCATTGTTCTTTTTAGGACCATTCAGTCTAGAACTATTGTATAAATTAAGTACAGAAGTAGAAATTGCAGGAGTAATACCACCAGATGTAAAGCCGTCTTTTTTACCTTTTAACCAAATTGGTCTACCTTCTCTAGATTTGACCAAGACATTGGCGAAATTATTTCCATCATAGAATGAAGAAGCATACCAATTGGCAATTCCAGGTGTTATTTCTTCAGGCTTATTTACATAGGGTATTGATTTAATCACGGGCGCTTCACAAGAAGCCAATGAAGCTGCAGCAACACTAAAGCCCATAAATTTCAAGAAATCTCTTCTACCAGTTTTTAAATCTTGAATTCCCTCATCTGCTAAAAATTCTTCTACAGGAATTTTATCTTGAAATTCTTTATGGCTAGAATTTACAAAATCCGGAGTGTTGTTTTTTTCCGCGTATCCCTTCCAATATGTTTTAGTTTTACTCATGAACTAAATTTAATATTCATTAATAGTGACATTTTGCACATTCCCATCCACCTAATTCCTTAACGGTAACCTTATCGTCTTCAAAAATATTGTTGTGAATGTCAGCTCTTGATTTTAATCTATTGTGTATTTCTTCATAATAACCAGAGCTAGCCAAGTCAATTTCCTTTTTATTGTGGCATTCAATACACCAACCCATAGTTAAGATAGGTTTAGTCAATTGAATAATTCCCTTTTCCATTCCTTCATCAGTAGTAGCATAGGCATTTACTTCTTCTGTAGTAGAAACTCTACCTAAAGTGTAATTTTGTACTGGCCCATGACATTGTCTACAATCAATATTTCCAGTGTTTGGGTGTACGTGTTGGGCATGACTAAAGTAGACATGATCTGGTAGGTTATGGGCTTTATTCCAAACTAATGGCTGCTCAATCCTATTTCCATTATCATCTGTATTGTAACCTTGTTTTGCTTTATTATAACCAGCGGCAAGGTGAATTTTATCAATTTCTTCTGTACCATATTGAGGTCCTTCATGAACTACAGCGTGACAGTTCATACAAACATTTACAGATGGAATACCAGCATGTTTTGATTTCTCTGCAGAATGATGGCAGTACTTACATTCTATCCCCATGTTACCAGCATGCAGCTTATGAGAATAAGCGATTGGTTGAGAGGGTTGATAATCTTGATAAACACCAACTTGATAGAGTCTTCCAAGTAATTCAACACCTGAAAAGAGTGCAACTGCAACAATAAGCAAAACAGTTACAAACCAATTTCTTAAAGCCCATTTCCTAGCACTAACAATGAAAGTTTTTTTAGGGTCAACTTCGGCTCCTTCTTTGGCTGCAATAACCTCTGAAAGTTCTCTTCGAACACCAAATGTGGCAAATAATACAAAAATTAAAAGCCCGATAACAATCCACCACCAAAATGAAACTGATTCATCTTCAGCTTCATAAGTTGTATCATTAGCTGCAGCACCATCAGCAGCTACTGGAGGCGCATAAGCGTCTACATAAGCAAAAATAGATTTCACCTCATCTTTAGACAGATGACCTTGTGGTGTCATAACAGTAGGTGACCAATCCCAAATGGCTTTTGCCATTTTAGATTTACCACTATTGTACAACTCAGCAGGGTTTTTAACCCATTCGTAAATTAACTCTCCTTCGCCATTGTCTTCCCATTTTTGTAATACTCCTTGCATTTTAGGCCCAGTAGCATTTTTAACAGGGTGGTGACAAGAAGCACAATTGGCCTTGAATAATTTTTCACCATCTTGAGAATAAGCAAAAAGGGATACTGAAACGAAAAGTAATAAAGTGAGAAAATTAGCTAAATGCTTTTTAAAATATATGTTCATTTTAAACTAATTAGTACGTGCATAAATAAGCAGGACAAATGTAACACGTGATACTCAAATCAAATCAAATGTTTGTAGAATTGTCATGGAAATATCTTAATTTAGAATACTTCTAAATAATTTGTTTATTCTTCTGTTTGAAAACTTAAACAAACCGGCTTTTTAACAATAATTTTTCTGGAATTTTACATTGGCATGATTTTAGGAATCTAATATTTGATAAGTTTGAACCAATGAATTTTGTAAAAAACACAATATTTATCTTTTTAGTCTTTTTTATAAATGATGTTTTTTGTCAAAACGACTGGACATTGTATCCAGCAAAAGACTCATCAAATACAACAGATTCTTTGGCATCAGTTAATATTTCTAAAGACTCTAATATTGTCATTTCAGATAGTTCAATATTATTAGATTCAGGACAAAACATAAAGCCAATTAATTACATTGCTGAAAATGGGCATGTAATTATAAAAGCTGATTATAGATTAGATAGTTTGAATTCATACCTGTCTAACAAAGGCACATTAAATGGTTTTGCTGTTCAACTTATTGTAACTCAAGACACGAAAAAGGTAAGAGAATTAAGGAAAATTTTTACAGAATTATTTCCTGAAGAATATTTATTTGATGAATATATTGCTCCAAATATATTTTTATATGCAGGTAAATATTTTACCATGAGTGATGCCGTCTCTCTTCAGAAAAAATTAGATGATTCCTTTGATAACACAATGGTTGTGAGAAAAAAGTTTCCATTGAAAGTAATTCAAAAAGAAGAATAAAAAAAGGGGCCGAAGCCCCTCTTTGTAAAAAGCGTATTATTCGAATTTAGAAAAGCGCAATAAAATCAGCGTTTTCAAAATACTTAACAAACTCTCTATCTTTTTTAGCTTTTGCTTTGTAAGAAGCATCTTTACCAAAACAAGCTTTAAGATTGTCAAATAACATTTCATTATTATTTGTTCTTGCTCCTAAAATAGCTCTAACATAATGTGATTTTGCATCTCCACTATTTACATCATCTAAAATATCGCCAGCAACATCATAATGCTCAGCAAGAACGTTAGCAAGAGCAACATTGTATGTCTTTGATTTATCCATAAGCGTAATCGCTTCTTCGTATTTACCTTCTTCAATTCTTACTAATCCTAAATTATATTTTGATTCTGTTGTATTCGAAGATTCTAAATAAGAAACAATATCATCACTTGATTTTCCTGCTTGTCTATGCTTAACTGCAGCAACATTATTTGTTACGGTTGGATTGTCAGTAATTGAAAGTGCTTTTTCAAAAGCTTCTCCAGCTCCATCAACATCACCCATCATGTAAAGCACATAACCTAAATTATTAGCTATTCTCCAATCATTTGGATATAAACGCTGTGCTTCTTTATAGTCTTTTAACTTAGTATTCAAATCCTTTTCTACGTTACCTGCATGTAGTATTTCTTCAACATTTAAAGTATCAGGATTTGAGCTTATAAGTTCTTTTAGTTCTTCATCACTATAGCCTACTTGCTCATAGTTAATTGTAATTGTTGATCTTCTTAACTGAGGAAGAACTTCTTTTTCTAAAAACCTATAAGTTTTTGCCATATTTCTAATTTCTAACTCTCTCTTGTTTACATCAGAAGTCATTTGAAGAACCCTTAATATTAATTCCTTGTCCTCATGAGAAGTTTTAGAAACCTCCTCTTTAAAACCTGCCCAATCTTCACCTTTTGGAGAAACTGTGTAAAAAGATTCTTCTTTAGCAGGGTCAAACTTCATTCTTTTTGCTTTGCTCATGAAAAACTTCATTGCACTATTACCTCTGTCTTCAGCTAAATTTGTGTTTAAATCAACTTCTCCTTCAGGAGATGCATAAGAGCTTATTTGTATTGATTTTACACTTATTCTAGATCCTTCTTCCATTGAAGATGAAATAAAATCTAAAACTTCTTTAACGTCATTATCTCTCATCTCTTTAGATGTAATATTGTGCTTTCCTTTAGCAAAATTTATTACCGCTGTTTTAGTAAATGAGTTTGTTCTAACAAAATTATCTCCTGTTACAATAACTTGATCATCTAGATCCATAAGAAGAGGAGTTGTAGTAGTTCCATCAGCAATTTTAGGGCTAGTTACTTCTAATTCTTTACTTCCCATTGTTGCTTTTACCATTACTTTAAGCTCTCCTTCAGCCATTGACTTTTGATAAGGAATAGTGCTTGTATATGAAAATGACATTCCCTCTTTTGGAACAACTTTACCATTTCCTGCCGCTTTTGGGCCCTGAAATATTTCAGTTTGAAAAGGAATTTCATTACCGTCTGCACAAAATAAAACAGGTGTTACTTCAGCAACTGCTTTTGCATTTATTCCTTTTTCCACAAATTTTCCATTAATCTGTAGAGTTACTTCACCTCCATGCATTTGAAGAGGGTCTTGAACTACTGTATATTCAAGCTCTTCAATCATTGAACAGCTTACAAAAAATAAAAAAGCAAATAAACTTGTTAAGATGCTTAATTTATTGATATTCATTGTTTTCATAAGAATATTTTTCTCTTTTTAAAATTTCGTGCAAGTATAAGCACTTTATTTCATAAAAAAAAAGGACTATTCATTAAAATAAACACCTTTGAATGTTAACAAAACAACTATGTTAAAGCTAATTTTACTACGCGTTGAGTTTTTGGGAAATCTAAATCTAATAATTGCTTAAACCTTAAACTTAAAAATTCAGGATTATTTAAGTCTATTGTATCAGCATCAATTCTCATAATAGGAATATTCAATTTTTCCAACCAATTTTCATAGTAATAATCCAATTTTTTGAGGTAATTCAAATCCATATTCAATTCATATGACCTGTTTCTTCTTCTTATATTGTTGTATAATGAATCAATATTTCTATCTAAAAAAATGAGTAAATCTGGTGTGGGAAATTCATTGAAAAGATAATGATGGAAATCTTTAAGCAAGTTAAATTCTTCCTCATTTAGATTCATTTTCGAAAAGATTAAACTTTTATTTGGATAATAATCTGAAACTATGGTAGTATGTGGTTTTTGATAAAATTCTTTTAACTGTTTACTTCTATCCAACAAGAATTGAACTTCAGCCTGTAATGCATAGTCCCCAGATTCATAAAACTTTTTTAAAAATTTGTTTTCTTCAAACTCTTCTAATAATAATGAAGCACTTAAAATATTAGACAGGAAATTAGAAAGTGTGGTTTTTCCAGCACCAATATTACCCTCTATTGCTATGTAATTATACTTCATTAAATAACTGCACTTCTTGTTTGTCTTCACACTTTTCAAGCAAGCATTGAGCATTAACTTTAAAGCCTGGAATTAACTCATTTAAGTAAAGATCTTTTAAAATTACAATAGAAAATTTTCTTTCTGCAATTTTTGGGTGAGGAATTATTAACTCTTTTGACGAAATTTTCAAATTATCAAATGTCAAAATATCTAAATCAATGATTCTATCTTCATATACATCACTTAATTTAATTCGCCCCATTTTCTTTTCAATTTCTTTTAATTTATTTAAAAGTTGAAATGGCGAATAACTCGTTTCAATAATAACACCTGTATTTAAGTAATGATTTTTGGAATTATAGCCCCAAGGTTCTGTTGTGTATAGTTTCGCTTGTTTTGATACAGTCGAAAATTGTTTAATCAATAAGATGGCTCTATTGATGTTTTCTTTTTTATCCCCCAGATTTGAACCCAAAGCGATAGAGACGATATGAATCACAAGTTAAAAATTTTAAAATTATTCAATGTTAAACCTACATTAATCATATTGAGTTATATTTAGCCAAAATAACCAATCCTTTTATTATGAGACCATTTTGGAGAAGCTTTTGGGCTTCAATTTTTGCCTACATCGTTTTAAGTATCTTAATTATTGTCTTTATTAACATTTTGATTTTTTCTATTGGCGGATCTCTTAGTACCAAAAAACCACTTTCTGTTAAAGAGAACTCTTATTTAAAAATGAAATTAGACTTCAGCATTAAAGAAAGGAGTGGGCTCGTTTCAAGTAATGACATTTTCAATCCTGTAATGAGAAATTACAGCATTAAGGACGTGACCAATGCAATTGATAAAGCAAAGGATGATGATAAAATTAAAGGTATAGTACTTGATCTGGAAAACTTATCAATTGGCATGACTAATTTGCATGTATTGAGAAATAAATTAACTGAATTTAAATCCAGTGGTAAGTTTATAATATCATTTGCTGAATATTACTCTTTGGGCACTTATTATTTAGCCAGTGTTTCTGATCAAGTATACTTATACCCTGAAGGAATGATCGACTTTAGAGGCTTAAGCAGTGAGATTATGTTTTTTAAAAATGCTATAGATAAATTTGGAGTAGATGTTCAAATTATAAGAGGAACAGGAAATACTTACAAAAGCGCTGTTGAACCCTTTATGTATGATAAAATGAGTGAGGAAAATCGCACTCAAATTAAATCTATTTTAACTACGTTATGGAACAACTTAAATGACGATATAAGAAATGATAGAAACATTTCGCTTGAAAAAATCAATGAGATAGCAGATTCTGTATACACCTATAATGCTATTGGCTGTTTAAAACACAAACTAATTGATGACATGCTTTATGAAGATGAGCTAGATTCTATTATAAAATCCAAAATTAATTTAGAACAGGAAAGTGAAATTAGCTCTGTTACATTTAAGAAGTACCTAGAAAAATTTGGCGTAAAAAAGGAGTTAAATACCCTATCTAAAAAATCAAATATTGCAGTTATATATGCTGAAGGAGAAATAAGAAGTGGGAAAAGCGAAGAAGGAGTAATGGGCTCACAAACCATTGTAAAGGCTATTAATAAAGCAAAAAATGATACTGCTATTAAAGCTGTAGTATTAAGAGTTAATTCTCCTGGCGGTAGCTCACTTGCTTCTGATGTAATATGGAGAGCATTAGAACTCACAAAAAAAGAAAAACCTGTAGTTGTTTCTATGGGCGGTGTTGCAGCATCTGGAGGATATTACATCTCTTGCGGAGCTGATAGAATATTTGCGTCAACAAACACCATTACAGGCTCAATTGGTGTATTTGGAGTAATACCAACCTTTGGTAGAATGTTAAATGAAAAACTTGGCGTAACCTTTGACAGAGTTGAAACAAACCCTCATTCTGCCATGTCCATGTTTAACCCACTTGATGAATTCGAATTAAATATATATCAAAAAGCTGTTGATGAAATTTATGACACTTTTGTTAGCAGAGTAGCTAATGGAAGACAATCCCTAGAAGTTAATGATGTTCACAAAATTGCTAAAGGAAGAGTTTGGACAGCAGAAAAAGCATTGGACCATGAATTGATTGATGAAATTGGAACAATAAATGATGCCATTTCATACGCAGCTAAAGAGGCAAGTGTAAAAGAAAGTAATATTAAAATTTTGGAACTTCCAAAAAAGGAAAATGATCAATTTCTTGAAATTATTTCAGAATTAGATATTGACGTGAAATCAAAAAATCAAAACGAATTATCTAAATTATTGCATAAACTAAATAACCAACTTGAATCTTCTTCTAATAGTATAAGTAGTAAAGATCGATATCAAACCTTAATGCCTTTTGAATTTTTAATTAAATAAGTTATCGGCTTTAAATAAGTATATATATTTGTATAAAAAAATCAATGTCAACAGATAAGAACTTTCACGGCAGCACAGGAATCATAGGATATGTTTATGTTACGATTGCATTACTTATTATCATATCCCTTGTCTTTTTTGGATGATTAACCAAAAATGAACACCTTAATTGGTAAACCACTTAATTCCTTATTTTCTTGGTACATAGAAAAACGTATTAAAGAAATTAATGGGTTCATGAGTAACCCTATCATTACCCAAGAAAATACACTTCTTCAGAATTTACAAAAAGCAAAAAAGACCACTATAGGTCGAAAATATGGATTTGAATATATCTCAAATTCTGAGATGTATAAAAAAATCGTTCCTCTACATAATTACTCAGATTTAGCATTTGACATTGAACAAATGAAAATGGGTGAGAAAGATGTTTTGTGGCCTGGTTTAATAAAATGGTTTGCTCAATCATCAGGAACATCAAGTGGAACAGTGAAACACATTCCCATTTCTAAGGATTCTCTTTTAAATTGTCATTATAAAGGAGGTAAGGACTTAATTTCTCTATATTATAATGAAAATCCAAACACCAAGCTTTTTAATGGCAAACACTTAATTGCTAGTGGGTCATTAAATACATTTACAGGAAATAAAAAAACTATTGTTGGTGATCTTTCTGCTATTATAATGCAACACCTACCATGGTGGTGTGAATGGAGAAGATCTCCTAAAGGCACTGCTAAACTTATTTCAAACAAATGGGATGACAAATTAAATTACATCTGCAAAACCTCATCAAGAGATGACATCCATTTAGTTGCAGGGGTACCTTCTTGGATATTAATGATTATTAAAAAGATACTTTCCCATCATAATGCGACCAACATCCATGAAATATGGCCAAATTTTGAACTTTTTTTTCATGGTGGAGTATGTATTGACCCTTATATTCCCATGTTTAACGCTGTTTTAGGTAAACCAATTCAGTATTATCAAAACTATAATGCTACTGAGGGGTACTTCGGTCTACAAAATGAAAATGGGGTTAACGATATGCTTCTTATGTTAGATTATGGAATCTATTTTGAATTTATAAAAAAAGAGGACTGGAGTGCAGATCAACCTAAAACATTGGACTTAAGCGAAGTTGCAATAGGAGAGCCCTATGAAATGGTAATTTCCACCAATGGTGGACTCTGGCGATACCGACTAAAAGATACCATTTGCTTTACAAATACATTTCCATTTAAAATTAAAGTGTGCGGAAGAACTCAGCAATTTTTAAATGGTTTTGGGGAAGAAATTATGGTAGATCATCTTGAAAAAGCGATTATTAAAACACAGGAAAAATGTAGTGCAGTAGTAAAAGAATTCATTGTGTCTCCTCAATTTAGTTATGAGAGTAAACACCAAATTGGCTTTCATAAATGGTTAATTGAATTTGAAATAAAGCCTCAAAATATTCATCATTTTAATGAAGTACTAGATTTAGAACTTCAACAAATTAATATTGATTATGCTGCAAAACGAAAAAACAACACCCCACTTTCGTGTCTAAAAATAATTGAAGTTAAAAAAGGTACTTTTTATGAGTGGATGAAAAAAAGAGGTAAATTAGGTGGTCAACACAAAGTTCCGAGAATTGACAATTCAAATAACTGTGTAAATGAAATTTCTCAAATTATTATCTAGTCTTAGCTTATTTATGGCGCTATTAATGAGTGGCGTTAAAATTTGTTCTGCACAAAAAGTAAGTAACCAATTGGTGCTCAAAAATAAAGCAGATGATATTGCAGTGGACCGCTACGGATATATTTATGAAGTAGCATACGACAACTTATTTAAAAAAAATATTACTGGAGAAGTACAATATTCTTACAGCAACAAACAATTAGGAAAAATTGGTCAGCTTGACGTCAGCAATCCACTAAGACCATTGTTATTGTATAAAGACTTAGGGGTGATAAGCATATTAGACAATACATTGAGCCTTCAAGAAAATAACATAGACTTAAATAATTTATCCCTATATCAAACAACATGCATAGCTAATAGTAATTTTGATAACGGAATATGGTTATTTGATGTTGATGTAAATGAAATTTTAAAAATAGATATTCATTCATCTATTATTTACAGAAGTGGAAACTTATCTGCTATTCTTGCAAATTACAATGGCCCAATAATTAACATGCGTGAAATTAATAAACACCTTTTTGCAGTTACAGAAACACATGTTTATGAATTTGATCAATTTGGCTCCTTAATAAACACTATAAACGTAGATGCCACTAAAGGTTTTATTATTGGAAATGACAATTATTTATTCTACGATGGAATATATTTTAAGCGATACCAAAAACTTGAATTTAAAATGGATACCATTTGTCAAAATAAATCGTATCAAAAAGTAACTGGGGAAATACAACACATTATTGGTGTTTCGACCAATTCTACAACAATTGAAAAGATTGAATTTAGTCCATGAAAATCATATAAAAGTTATTAACATTTGACTTTTCCTTGGCCTATTTTTCTACCTTAGATTACCAAAAATTATATAATAATGCATATCGCAATTGCTGGAAATATTGGTGCTGGTAAAACAACATTAACTGGTTTATTGGCCAAACATTACAATTGGGACACCCATTTTGAAGATGTAGATGACAACCCATATTTGATGGACTTTTATGACGAAATGCAAAGATGGTCGTTCAACCTTCAAATTTATTACTTAAATAGTCGATTTACTCAAATTCAAGAAATAAGAAAGAATGAAAAGACTGTAATTCAAGATAGAACTATTTATGAAGATGCCTTCATTTTTGCTCCTAATTTACATGCAATGGGTTTAATGACAACTAGAGATTTTGAAAATTACTTTAGTTTATTTAATCTTCTTGAGTCATTTATTTCTGCACCAGACTTGCTTATCTACTTACGAGCTTCAGTTTCTAAATTGGTTCAAAATATCCAAAAAAGGGGCAGAGATTACGAAGAAAGTATTCGTTTAGATTACTTAAAGCGATTGAATGAAAGATATGAAGCCTGGATTTCAACCTATGATAGAGGTAAGCTACTTATTATAGATGTTGATGAAAATTCCTACAATGAGAATCAAGAAGATTTAGGTAAAATCATCTCTAAAATAGATGCTGAACTTCACGGACTTTTTTAGTTTCTAAAGCTATTTATTGTTATAGCTATTCATTGTTCTGTCTACACCAATGAATGAAAAATCTTCAATTATCTTTTGAATTAAATTAAGCCTGGGATTTAAAGTTTCTTTTTCTTCAATAGTCCATTTTCCTAAAACATAATTTACTTGATTCCCTTTCTTAAATTCATTCCCTACTCCTATTCTTAATCTTGCGTAGTCTTGAGTTCCCAACAATTCTTGTATGTTTTTTAATCCATTATGACCACCGTCTGATCCTCTTTTTTTCAATCTTAACTTACCCGTAGGAAGATTTATATCATCTGTAACAACTAGAAGATTTTGAAGTTTAATCTTTTCCTTTTTCATCCAATAGGAGACTGCTTTACCACTTAAGTTCATAAAAGTGGATGGTTTTAGTAACACAATGGTTCTTCCACGATGTTTGTATGAAGCTATTTGACCTAACTTATCTACATTAAAAAAGGCACTGGTTTGTTCTGAAACAAAATCCAATGCCTTAAATCCAATGTTGTGTCTGGTGTCTGAATATTCTTCCCCAGGATTTCCTAAACCAACGATTAAGAATTTCAACTTAGGTAGAAGTTTTATTCAGCAGCCTTCTCAGCAGATTCAGTTGCCTTTTCTGCTCCTTCAGCTCCCTCAGCTCCTTCTCCTTCAGCTCCCTCAGCTCCTTCTTCAGTCTCCTCTTCTTCTTCGTCTAAAATAGCTGCTCTTGCCATTTGTACAGCAACAACCACTGCGTTTGAAGGATCTAAAAATTTAAGTCCAGGAATAGTTAAATCAGAAACCCTTCTTTTGTCTCCAATTTTAATAGGTGTAATATCTATAGTAATAGACTCTGGCATGTCTTTAGCTAAACCAAATACTTTAAGTTTTCTAAAGTTTTGTCTTAATCTTCCACCATTTCTAACTCCTTTTGAAAAACCTTCTAATCTTACTGGTAATTTAACCTTGAAAGGCGTTTCTTCTGAAACTTCTAAAAAATCAAGGTGCAAAATTCTATCCGTTACAGGATGCAACTGGGTTTCTTGAAGAATTGCTTTGTATTTTTTTCCTTGAATATCCATTTCAATGAGATATACATTTGGAGTGAATACCAATTTTTTGGCTTCATTTTCTGGAATGAAAAAGTGAATTTGCTCTTTACCTCCATATAAAACAGAAGGAATACTTCCCTCTCTTCGAAGATTGGCAGCACCTTTTTTCCCTACGTTCTCTCTTGGAGAACCGCTCAACGATACTGTTTTCATATTTGTTTTTTTTTATTTATTAGTTGGCAAACAAAAAATGCTTGCTTATTGATTTTAAATTAACATGTTGCTTCATTATATCAGAGAATAAACTAGCAACAGATAATACTTTAATCTTTTTATTTTCTTCTTTGAGTGGTATTGTATTTGTAACCACTAATTCCTTTAATACACTGTTTTCAATTCTTTCATGTGCTGGGCCTGAAAGCAAAGCATGAGTACAACATGCAGATACTGACTTTGCTCCATGTTCTATAAAAAGTTGAGCAGATTTGGTTAGTGTTCCAGCAGTATCAATCATGTCATCGATAATAACAACATCTTTGCCTTTAACATCACCAATTATTGTCATACTTTCAATTTCATTGGCTTTTTTTCGTTGTTTGTAACAAAGTGCCAAATCAACATCTAAATATTTAGCATATGCATTGGCTCTTTTAGATCCTCCAGCGTCTGGTGCAGCAATGATTAAATTATCTAAATTTTTGGATTTTAAATAAGGAGCAAATAACGTAGAAGCAAATAAATGATCTACAGGAACTTCAAAAAAACCTTGTATTTGATCGGCATGTAAATCCATAGTCATCACCCTGTCAACTCCAGCAGAAACCAACATGTTGGCTACCAATTTTGCTCCAATAGCAACTCTTGGCTTATCCTTTCTATCTTGCCTTGCCCAACCAAAATAAGGAATAACAGCTATAATCTTGTGAGCAGATGCCCTCTTAGCAGCATCAATCATAAGAAGCATTTCCATTAGGTTATCAGCAGGTGGAATTGTACTTTGAATTATGAATACATCACATCCTCTTACTGTTTCATTAATGGATATCTGAAATTCGCCATCACTAAAACTTTGCCTTTCATATTCTGCTATAGACTGACCATATTTGTTAGCAATTTCATTGGCTAATTTATCTGATGCTGAACAAGCTAATATTTTTACTCGATGTGACATTGGGGGTGCAAATGTAAATCATTTATGATTAATTTGCATTGGTTTTGTAAATTTTTCCCTCTTCATCATAATACACCTCTTTTTTGAGTAATCCAGCTTTGTAAAATAACTCTGTTTCAATGTTCCCATTTTTGTTATAAAACTTTTCCCATTCTAATTGGTCGGGAATATCTTCACTCCATAATTCTTTCGCTTTAAGCACGCCTTTAGTACTGTAGTATTTCCATTCTCCAATCTTCACATTTTTATTCATAGCGCCTATACTTTTTAGCTTATTGTTAAAATGATATAATCTATAGATACCTTTCCCTTTTTTAAACTTTTCACGGGCTAAAACATGTCCATTATGATCATAATTAACACGCTTACCATGGAGTAACCCATTTTTAAAAGGCTCTTCTGTTATAAACTTACCTTTTTTGTTTTTAGCAAAAGCAATACCACTAAAAGGCTCTCCTCTGAGGTAATATTTACCTTGCTGCTCAACCAGCTCTTTGGTTAAAGCCATTTTTGATTGCGCATTTATCAAAATAAAAACACCAACAAATAATATGCTCAAAAAATATTTCATTAATATTTTGCTATTAAATGTAATAAAATGAATAATACTTATCTACTGAGCTATAATTCAAAATTATTTTGGTAGATAAAAAATTGAGATTAACTTCGCAAATCGCATGCCGAAGTGGCGGAACTGGTAGACGCGCACGACTCAAACTCGTGTGCCTTCGGGCGTGTGGGTTCGATTCCCACCTTCGGTACAAATTTTCTTGAGCTAAAACACTATTAATAAACAATTAAAATATGATCTGGCCTACCTCAAAATGGCTCAAGAATGGGGTAAATTATCCCATTGTGAAAGAAAAAAAGTGGGTGCCCTAATTGTTAAAAACGGGATGATAATCTCAGATGGGTTTAATGGAACCCCCACTGGTTTTGATAATCCCTGTGAAGATGAAGAGGGCTACACAAAATGGTATGTTCTACACGCAGAAGCAAATGCCATTTTAAAAGTAGCGAAAAGCACCAATAGTTGTGAAGATGCAACACTTTACTTAACGCTTTCTCCTTGCAAAGAATGTGCAAAATTGATACATCAATCTGGAATAAAGAGATTAGTTTACATTAACGAATACAAAGATACCTCTGGTTTAAAATTCTTAAAAAAAGCAGGTATTGAACTTTGTCAGCTTAATCCATTTACCATTGAGAAATAAAAATTTTAAACTTTTAACCCTAGTACTCTTTATTGGTGTTTTTTCTGCTACAACCTACTGGATTGGATTTTTCCAAAACAACAAAAATGGAATTCACCCTCATAAATCAACAAAATGGGAATCAGTTAATTTTATACTAGATCATTTGCTTAATAGCTATGTTGATTCTATTGACGCGAAAAACTTAAAACAAAAAACCATACAAAACATACTAAAGGAACTAGACCCGCACTCCAGTTACATTCCTGCAGATAAACGAATTTCAGCAAATGAATCTTTAGTAGGTCATTTTGGTGGAGTTGGTATCCGATTCATGATTTTACGTGATACATTAACCGTAGTTGGCGTAATTCAAGGAGGACCATCTGCAAAAAATGATATTAAAAAAAGAGATAGAATAATTGAAATTAGTGGTGAAAATGTAGCCAGTATTGGCCTAACCAATGAAGATGTTCTAAAGAAGTTAAAAGGGAAAATAGGGACTAAAGTTGATCTAAAAATCCTTAATAAGGATCAAAAAATTGTAGAGAAAACAATTATACGAGACCAAATTAAATTAAAATCAATAGTGTCAAATGCTATTATATCTCCAGGAGTTGGATACATTAAAATAACTACCTTTTCTAATTCTACTGATAAAGAACTCCAAGTTGCACTTAAATCACTTCAAAACAAGGGAATGAAAAAACTTATCCTTGATTTAAGATTTAATGGTGGAGGCTACCTACATCAAGCCATCAATGTAGCTGATGAATTTCTTAAAAAAGATCAGATGATTGTCTACACTGAAGGTGCACATAGTCCAAGGTTGTCTCAATATGCCACAAATGCAGGACTCTTTAAAGAAGGAGCACTCGCTATTTTAGTCAATAGCACAACTGCATCTGCTAGTGAGATTGTTAGTGGGGCTATACAAGATCATAAAAGAGGAATTATTGTTGGAAGAAGAACATTTGGAAAAGGATTAGTCCAAAGTCCATTGATGTTAAGTGATTCTTCTGAAATTAGAATTACTACTTCAAGGTATTATACCCCATTAGGCAGATGTATTCAGAAACCCTATGGCGATACCATTAACTACGAAGAAGATTTAATTAATCGAATAGCCAATGGAGAGCTATCCAATAAAGACTCCTTGACAAAGGATTTAGCAAAAGGTGGAATTTGGCCAGATGCTTTTTCACCCATAGATACATCAAATTATTTATCCCCATTTTACAACGTTATTTACAGTCAGGCGTGGAGAGATTTTTGTTTTGATTTTTATGAAAGTAATCCAGAAACTAAATACAAGGAGTTGGGTGAATTCAACACAAGCTTTCACCTTAATAAGCAAGATTTAAATGCCTTTTTATCAAAAGAAGGAATAGATGAGAGTGTTAAAATAGAAGATTACGACATGTTCAATAAAAGTCTAAAACTAGAATTATCTAGTTACTACTTTACAGAAAACGAAAGATACATCATTAGTGCATTTGATGATAATGATGTACAATTAGCCGTTAAATTACTTAACAACTAATAAGGCACCTCCCCAATCGACAAATCTGGAAACGGAATATCTTCATAACTAGCGTCTCCATAAACATCAATATCGTCTTGGGTAATGACATACGTCCTTTTGTCTCCATAAACAGAAGAGAAAAGTGCCTCAAAATATATAAAGTCATTTACTTTCATTTTTAACTCTACAAATTTTGGGTCTTTTTTACTTGTTAAATCAGCATTGCATTTAGGGCAACAGAATTTAACGTGCTCTCCCTTTTCAAAAAAAGTAGTGGGAACAGTATAAAAATCATAATTTCCAGGTTCTGGATTGAGAAATATCTCATTCCATTCATCTGCTTCATTTCTTTTGAAATTTAACACTACCTTTTTGTCCTTAGTTAAGGATCTACTACACTTAGGACAATGATAATGGCTATGATCAATCATGGCATAAGTATTTTGGTTTACCTATAAATTTAGGAGATTTTAAAGCACAATCAAACTTCTAAAAAAATAACTATTAACAATCCCTTAATACACAATGTGAGTAAGTAGTTTGGTTTGGGTAAAAAAATTATATTTTTGCCCCTGAAAATAAGAGTATGTTCAGAACACATAATAACGGAGAATTAAGATTAACAGATGTTGATAAAAAAATTCAACTCTGTGGTTGGGTACAGAAAATTAGAAATTTAGGCGGCATGACATTCATCGATTTAAGAGATCGATATGGTATAACACAACTCAATTTCAATGAGAATAGCAACAAAGATCTATGTGAAAAAGCTCGTGGTGTTGGTAGAGAATGGGTGATTTCAATAACAGGTGTTGTTAAAGAAAGATCTAATAAAAACAAACAACTTAACACTGGTGAAATTGAGATAGAAGTAACAGAACTTGTCATTTTAAATGAATCTAAAACACCTCCATTTACCATCGAGAATGAAACTGATGGTGGAGAAGAATTGAGAATGAAATACCGATACCTTGATCTAAGAAGAAATGTCTTAAAGAAAAACATTTCACTAAGACATAAAGTAGGTATTGAAACTAGAACATATTTATCCAATCTTGATTTTCTAGAAATTGAGACTCCATATTTGATTAAATCTACTCCAGAAGGAGCTAGAGATTTTGTTGTTCCGAGCAGAATGAATCCTACCGATTTCTATGCTTTACCACAATCTCCTCAAACTTTCAAACAACTGCTAATGGTTAGTGGTTATGACAAGTATTTTCAAATTGTAAAATGTTTTAGAGATGAGGATTTAAGAGCTGATAGGCAGCCTGAGTTTACACAAATTGATTGTGAAATGGCTTTTGTTGAGCAAAAAGACATACTATCCACTTTTGAAGGGTTGGTTAAACATTTATTCAAAACTGTACTTGGAATTTCTTTTGAAAATTCATTCCCCATCATCTCCTACGATGATGCCATGAATTTATATGGATCTGACAAACCAGATTTGAGATTTGATATGAAATTCAATTACATAAAAGACCTCACTACTGATAAGGGGTTCCGAGTATTTGATGACGCAGAATGTGTAATTGCTATAAAAGCTACAGGCGCAGCCAATTATTCCAGAAAACAATTAGACAATTTAACCAACTGGGTAAAAAGACCTCAAATTGGAGCAAAAGGCTTAGCTTATGTTAAGTTCAATGAAGATGGCACGACAAAGTCTTCTGTCGATAAATTTTACGATCAAGAAACACTTCAGCAATGGGGAGAAAGATGCCAATGCAGTCCAGGAGATCTGTTATTAATATTATCAGGAAAAACCACCCACACTCAGCATCAAATGAATGAACTGAGATTAAAGATGGGTAAAGAACTTGGCTTAATTAAAGAGGGTGATTTTAAACCTGTTTGGGTGGTGGATTT